>CAYQOH010000007.1:0-35917 GCA_964419075.1 uncultured Opitutaceae bacterium
TGCCCACGGTGAGGCGGTCGGGAAACCTCGCCTTCTGGATCTCGATGTAGCGCTCCAGGAAGTCCATCTCGACGCGCAGGGTAGTCTCGTTCTTGTGGTTCCCTTCAAGGGACATTCGCAGGAGAGAACCCAGGCGGGCCAGCAAAGTTACAGCCGTTGCGTTCTTCCCGTCACGCACCAGCACCGAGATGGTGTTCAGGGTGTTGAAGAGAAAGTGGGGCTTGAGCTGCTCCCGGAGCGCCCTGAGCTCGGCCTCGATCAGGCGGTTCTCGAGCTGAACCGCCCGTATCTCCTCGTTCTTGAACCTTCGCTGCAGCTCGCCGCCGTAGCCGAACGCGATAACGGCCCAGTAGTACGCCATGTCCACCATGTTGTGGCCGTAGAAGCTCCTCACGGCCGTGCGCCAGAATCCGCCATCCAGCATGCCGAAGAAGATCGAGTACGCCTCGATCCGGCCCAGGTAGAACGTGGCCATCACGAGGAAGCTGAACGCGATGTGGAAGAGCACGCCGCCCATCCAGTGGCCGGAGCTCAGCGGCATCCTCGCCCGGAGCATCAGGATGAAGGGCGCGAGGCACGCCCACATGGCCGCGCGCCCGAACTGCGGGATCGCGACCTCCACGAAGTCGGCCCAGCTCATCTCCGCCCGCTGGTTGAAGTAGACCTCGAGGGATAGCACGAGGCCGAGGAAGGCCCACCCCGCAGCCGTGGCGGCTATCCTTAGCCATCGATTCTTCATGGATTCGGCGACGTTCATTCGACCCCGGGATCGGCCGGATCAAGCAGATATCCTCGCTTTTGCGACGAATCCACGGAAATGCGAGCCGGACCGACGCCCTGGTGCGCCCGGATTCGGCGAGCGCCGCTTTACAACGAGCCGCGCGCTGTGCCGCCGCGGCGCTCCCACTCGGCCCAGAGCGCGGCCCCGACGATACCCGCCTCATTCAGGAACCCGGCCGGGACCAACCGCGCCCGGGTCTTCACGTACTTGAAGAACTTCGCGTGCTTCGCGCTGATGCCGCCGCCGATGATGATCAGCTCCGGCCAGAGGATGTCCTCGAGGGTCTCGATGTAATGGCCGAGGCGGGTCCCCCACTCCTTCCACGAGAGGTCCTTCCGGTGCTTCACCGATGCCGCGACGCGCTTCTCGGCGTCCCTTCCGTCCATCTGCAGGTGGCCAAGCTCGCACGGGAAGATCGAGCCCCGGAAGAAGAGGACGGAGCCCACCCCCGTCCCCAGGGTGAGCATGAGGACCTTTCCGCCGAAATTCCTGCCGGCGCCAAACCGCATCTCGGCCAGGCCCGCGGCGGCGGCGTCATTCGTCAGCGCGACGTGAAGGCCCATCTCCCTGGCGAAGAGCTTGATTCCGCTGCAGCCGACGAACTTCTTGTCGAGGTTCGCCGACGTCAGGATCGTGCCGCCGTGGATGACCCCCGGGAAGCCCATCCCGACGGGCCCCCTCCATTTGAAGTGCGCGGCGATCATGCCCGCGGCGTCGGCCATTTCGCTGGGCGAGAGAAGGAGCGGCGTCTCGATCTTGAACCGCTCGGAAAGGAGGCGCCCCGTCAACGTGTCGACCGGGGCGCCCTTGATCGCGGATCCTCCAATGTCTATGCCAAGGACCTTCATTCGCACCAGCGAGACAGCCCGGCAGGCCCATTTCAATGCCGTGTTTACGCCCGGGTCAGCCCCCTTGACGCGGGGCCGCCGCCGCGTTCCTCTTCCCCGGATGAAAGTCACATATTACCTCGAGGTCCTGTCATCCTGGTGCCATTGGGTCGAGCCGGTGTGGGCGGATCTCAAGGCGCGTTACGACGGCCGGGCCGAATTCGAATGGCGGATCGCCCTCATGCGCCCGGAGGACTTTCCCGTTTCCCGCAGCCAGTGCGACTGGTTCTACCGCCGGAGCGGCGGCACCGTCATGCACTCGACGTACATGCTCAACTCGGGCTGGTACGAGGACTCGCGCACCGACGGCTTCGTCAACCCCAGCCTCGTGGCCGAGGCGGGCAAGGACTTCGGGTTCCATGACGACACGATCCGGCTCGCGCTTTCGCGGGCCGCCGTGATCGACGGCCGGAAGGTCGGCGGGATCGGGGAGGCCGTGGCGGTGGCGTCGAAGGCCTCGGGGGTGCCCGCCAAGAAGCTCCGGGCGCGCGCGGAGTCGTCCGCCATCAGGGCAAGGGTGGACGCGAGCACGGCCGAGTTCTACTCGCACCGAATCACGCAGCGCCCCGCATTCGTCCTCGAGGACTCGATCGGCGACAAGGCGGTGTTCTCCGGATTGGTGAGGATCGAGCCGCTGGTGGCGACGATCGACGCCATGCTCTCCGACACGGCAGCCTACGCCGCCCACGCGGCGCACCACGGGCCGCCGCCGGCGAAATAGGCCGGGGCCTGCCGCCATGGACTACGTCAACCTAGGACGGACCGGGCTAAAGGTGTCCAGGATCTGCCTGGGCACGATGACCTACGGCTCCAGCAAGTGGAGGCCGTGGGTCCTCGACGAGCGGGAGAGCCGGCCGTTCATCAAGGGGGCGCTCGAAGCCGGCATCAATTTCTTCGACTCGGCGGACATGTACTCGCTCGGCGCGAGCGAGGAGGTCCTCGGCAGGGCGCTCAGGGACTTCGGACCGGGCCGCGACCGCGTCGTCATCGCCACGAAGGTGTTCAACGCGATGGGCGACGACCCGAACCAGCGCGGCCTCTCGAGAAAACACATCCGCCACGCGATCGAGGACAGCCTCAGGCGCCTCGGGACCGACTACGTGGACCTGTACCAGATCCACCGGTTCGACCCCGAGACGCCGATCGAGGAGACGATGCAGGCGCTCGACGATCTCATCCGGGCCGGCAAGGTGCTTCACCTGGGAGCGTCGTCGATGTTCGCCTGGCAGCTCTCGAAGATGATCCACGCGGCCGAGGCGCGGGGCTGGACGCCGTTCGTCACGATGCAGAATCACTACAACCTGCTGTACCGGGAAGAGGAGCGGGAGATGGTACCCTACTGCACCGACCGGTCCATCGGGCTCCTGCCGTGGAGCCCGCTCGCGCGCGGCATCCTTGCCCGCGGCCCGGATGCAGCCACGGCGCGCGCCTCCACGGACGACTACGCGCGCAGTCTCTACGGCCAGGGCCTGACGGAGGGGGACCGGGCGATCGTCGCCGCGGTCCAGAAGGTGGCGGCGGCCAGGGGCGTCCCGCCCGCGCAGGTCGCGCTCGCATGGCTTTGCCAGCGGCCCTGCGTCGTCGCGCCGATCGTTGGCGCCTCCAAGCCGCACCACATCGAGGACGCCGTCGCCGCCCTGCGGCTCAAGCTCGGCGCAGACGAGGTCGCCGCCCTTGAGGCGCCCTACGCGCCCCACGCCGTCGCCGGGCACCGATGAGCCGCGGTGCGGCATTACCCGGGTTGCTGCCCCTGGCCGTCCTGGCCTCCTTCGCCGCGGCGCGCGCATTCGGCGCCGCTGGGTTCGTCTTCGACGACGGGAACGGGGACGGCGTGCGCCAGCCAGGCGAACCCGGCCTGGCGTCCGTCGCCGTCTCAAACGGCGTCGACGTCGTCCTGACGGGTCCGGACGGCGCCTACCGCATCCCCGACAGGCCGGGCGCCCGGGTCTTTGTGGTGAAGCCGAGGGGCTGGCGCCCGCCCGTGGACGCCGAGAACCTGCCGCTCTTCCACGCGCCGCCCGGGGCCCGCGCGGCCGTCGATTTCCCGCTCCGAAGGGCGGACGAGCCGGATGCCCTCCGGGTGCTCGTGGTCACCGACCCGCAGCCCGCGTCCGCCGCCGAGGTCGGCTACCTTTCCCGGGGGCTCGTCGACCGGGTCGGCGGCAGGGGGGATGTGGCGTTCGGCGTCACGCTGGGCGACGTCGTCTATGACCGGCCCGACCTGTTCCATGCGGTGAACGCCGCGCTGGCGCGGATCGGCGTGCCCTGGTACAGCATCCCCGGCAACCACGATCTCGCGCTCGGCACGCCCGACGAGGCCGCCGCGGTGGCGCCCTTCGAGGCCGTCTACGGGCCTTCGACCTATGCCTTCCATGCGGGGCCCGCGCTCTTTGTGGCCCTGGACGACGTGAGGCCGCAGGGCGGGCCGCGCTATGTCGGCGGGCTGCGCGGCGACCAGCTTCAGTTCCTCGGGAACCTCCTCGCGGTGACCCCGGCCGACGAATGGGTGGTCCTCATGGTGCACGTCCCGCTCTTTCCGCCGGATCCGTCCGGGACCGAGACGTTCCGGCCGGCCGACCGGCAAAGGCTCTTCGGCCTCCTCGGCGGCCGCCCGCATGTCCTCGTCCTCTCCGGCCACACCCATTACCAGCGGCACGTGATGCACGGCCCCGGGGACGGCTGGGCCGGGCCGAATCCCCTCCACGAGTATAATGTCGCCGCGGCCTGCGGCGGATTCTGGGGCGGGCCGCTGGACAGCGGCGGGATCCCGGTGGCGACGATGTGGGACGGAACGCCTCCCGGATACGCGGTCCTTCATTTCGCGGGCGACAGGGTGACATTCGATTACGTCCCCTCGAGGCTGCCCGCCGACCATCAGCTCGCCCTGCACGCGCCTGCGGCGGTCGCGCCGAGGCAGGGCTTCGTCTCCTACTACGCCAACGTCTTCAACGGCCACGACGGATGGACCGTGGAGGCGCGCGTCGACGACCGGGCGTGGAACCCCATCCGAAGGATCCTAGGCTGGGACCCGTCGTATGCCGCCGCCTTCCTTGCCCAGGACGCGGACAGCCGCCCCTCCGGACGAACCCGACTCCCCGACCCGGTGGTCTGCTATCACCTCTGGCGCGGCACGCTTCCCGCGGACCTGGCGCCGGGCCGGCACATGCTCTACGTCCGCGCCACCGATCCCGAGGGCCGGACGTACCCGGCCCAGAGCGCAATCGACGTCGTGACGCCCTGACCCCCCGGAAACCCGGTACGCGGGGTACATGTTTTTGCGTACGAAAAGTCCATGACGAGCCCGCAGAAGCGGGTTTCATCAGAGGGGTCGTTTCCGAATCACAGCCGCCGCTGCGCCTCCTTGCGGGTTGCGCTCTCCTCTGGATAGCCGCCCGGGCGGCCGCCGCGTCGCCGGTGGCGGCGGACGGCCCTTGGCACGGGGCGGAGGGCATGCCCCCGATGCGCGTGTTCACGGCCCGCGAGACGGGCGTGGCGACCATGGCCTGGTCGGCCGCTCAGGACCTCTCGGGAACGATGTACTTCGGGTGCGACACGGTTGTGTCGTTCGACGGGGACCGCTGGCGCACCGAGAAGATGGACGCCACCTACCTGGTTCGCGGGCTCGACGTCGCTCCAGACGGCCGCATCTGGGCCGCGGGCGTCAACCAGATCGGCTGGTTCGAGCCCGGCGGCCTGGGCCGCCTGCACTACCATTCCCTGATGCCCCGGGTCCCCGCTGGAGCGGCCGATCTCGGCGACGTCTGGAGGGTGTACGCCCAAAGCGACGGCGGCGCCATCTTCGTGGCCCGCGAGAGGATCCTCAGGTGGGACGGGAGGAGGTTCGAGACATGGGACTTTCCCGGCATGAACATCCTGTGGTCGACCCGCACGGCCCGCGCTGTCTACGTCCATTATCCGCCGCTCGGCCTCCTCGTGATGGGCAGGGCGGGACCCTCCGTCGCCGTGCCGGCGTCGGTGATCGGGGCCTCCGAGGTCCGATGGCTCGACGACACCGCAGCGGATCTGCTTCTGTTGACCTCGCAGGGCTTCAAGAGGCTGCACGAAGGCGCCTGCGCGCCCCTGGACACCGAGGCCTCCGCCTTTGCCCGCTCGAACACGCCGACGTCCGTGGCGCGCCTCGGCGACGGATCGCTGGCGATCGGCACGCTCCAGGGCGGCATCGCGATCGTCTCCCCGGAGGGCGCCGTCCGCAGGGTCTTCAGTCTCAGGACGGGCCTGCCGGCCAACCAGATCTACTCGCTCTTCGTGGACCGCGACGGTGCGCTCTGGGCGACGGGACCCTCGCAGATCGTGCGGCTAGCGGTGGGATCCGACACGGCGGTCTACGGCCCGCGCAGCGGCTATCCCCCGGGCGGCTGCTGCTCGATCGACGAGTATTCGGGGGCCGTGTTCCTGGTGTCCCACAACGACCTCTTCCGCCTGGGCGGCGACCCCCAGTGGGGCGGCGCCGGCCAGTTCGAGGCGCAAGGCACCACGAGCGGCAGGTTCTACAGCCTGCTCTCGACGCCGCGGGGGCTCGCCGTGGGGCACTTCCACGGCCTCGGGATCTGGACCCCGGCGGGCTTGAGGCCCCTGATGGCCCTGGACGACGTCGTGTTCCGGACGACCCCCTCCCGGGCTCGGCCCGGGCGAATCCTGTCGTCCCTGTTTGACCGCGTCCTTTCGGTCGACCCGGAGACCGGCGGCTCAGCCGTGGTCGCGGACGGCCTGCCCGACTATGGCGACTCGGTCGCCGACGAGCCGTCGGGCCGGGTCTGGATAGGGACGCCGTCGAAGGGTCTGTATGTCGCGGGCCCAGGCTCGATCAAGTCGGCTCCCGCAGGCCCGCGCTACGGGCCCGTCGCAGCCACCGGCGCCGCATTCGTCACGCGGGTCGGGGCGAGGATTGTGGTCCTCACCAAGGGCGAGGCGTTCCTGCTCGACGAGGGACGGGACCGGTTCCTCCCCATCGCGGGCGTCCCGCAGGGCAGCCCCTCGGCCGTTTCCAATCCGGACAGCGGCGGCGGCGCCTGGGCGGCCATCTACCCGGACGAGGGGGGCCATTCCCCCAGGCTCGGGCGCATCTCCCTCACGGGAGACCGGGCCGTGTGGACACCCCAGTCGCTCGAGGGCCTCTCCGGCGCGGGATCCGTGCTGAGCCTTCGCGTCCTCCACACTCCGGGGCGCGACGATCTCATCATATCCGGAACGGAGTCCCTCATCCGCGCAGGGCCCGCCGCGCTGTCCCCGCGCCCGCCGCCGCGCGTACCCTCGGTGCGGGCGTGGGCAACGCCGGCCGAGGGCCTGCCCGAGGCACCCGTCGCCGGGGCGCTCCCGTACACAACCCACGGGATCCACATCGAATACAGCTCGCTCGACTACGGCATGCGCGAGTCGGAGAGCTTCCAGACGATGCTCGGCGGCGTCGAGAGCCAGTGGTCGCCGCCGACCCAGTCGGCCGAGCGGGATGTCTCAGGCCTAAGGGAGGGGAGCTACGACTTCAGGGTCAGGCTGGTCACGGACTCCGGGGAGGTCGGCGAGGCCGCCCTCCTGCATTTCAGCATCGCCCCGCCCTGGTGGGCGACCACCCCGGCCCGGGTCGCACTCGGCCTCGCCGCGGCCCTCGGGATCCTCGGCCTCCTGCGCATCCGCACGGGGGCGCTCAGGCGCAGGGCCGAGGCGCTCGAGGAGCTCGTGCGCCGCCGCACCGAGGAGCTCGAGAAGGCGAGCGCGGCAAAGACGGAGTTTGTCGCGAGCATGAGCCATGAGATCCGCAACCCGATGGGCGGGATCGTCGCCTCCGCGGTCGCACTCTCCGAGATGCCCCTGGGACCGGAGCAGCAGAGGCTCGTGGCCACCATCCGCAGCTGCGCCAACTTCCTGGCCTCGCTGGTCGAGGATGTGCTCGACTTCGCGTCGATCGAGGCCGGGGCGTACGGGATCACGCCGTCGCCGGTCAGCCCCCGGGAGATCCTTGAGAACGTCGCGAGCATGCTCGAGGCCCGCTCGCCAGGGGCGCGGATCGAGGTTGCGGTCGACGGCCGGCTCCCGGAGCGCATCCTGGGAGACGGCGCGCGGATCCAGCAGGTGATCGTGAACTTCGCGGTGAATTCCCTCAAGTTTGGCGGGCGCACGGTCCGGCTTTCGGTGGAGCCGGAGGGCAGCGCCCTCGCGTTCCAGGTCGCCGACGACGGGATCGGGATCCCCGAGGAGGAGCAGAAGAGCCTCTTCGTCCGCTTCTCCCGGCTTAAGTCCGCACGCACCTTTGCGATTCCGGGCACGGGCCTCGGCCTGGCGGTCTGCCGGGCGCTCGCCGAGCGGATGGGCGGCTCCGTCGGCCTCACGTCGGCGGTCGGCCAGGGATCGACCTTCTTCCTTCGCATTCCACTCGAGGCCTGCCCGACGTCCGTCCTCGAATTCGGCGCATTCGACGCGTGCGGCGCAAGGGCCCTCGTCGTGGAGGACATCGACTACAATGCGCGGGCCCTGGGCCTCATGCTCGAAAGGCTGGGGTTCCGGGTCGAGTTTGCTTCGGATGGGCAGGAGGCCCTGGAGTGCCTCGCCTCGGCCGCCTACCGGGTCGTCCTGATCGACTGCGACCTTCCCCGGGTGAGCGGAATCGAGGTGGCCCGGCGGTTTCGCGCTTCCGAGGCCCAGCGGCCCCGGACGTACCTGGTTGCGACGACGGCCCTATCGACGGTCGCCGACCGGAACTCGTGCATGGCGGCGGGGATGGACGCATTCATCGGCAAGCCGATCACGCCTGAGAAGCTGCGTGCGGCCCTCATCGCCTTCAGCGGATCCGGACGCCACGCGGCCCCTGCCGCGACTGCGTCCACCCCGTCGCCGCCGGCCACCCCGTCACTCAGCCTCGAGCTGCTGCTGCACCTGACCGACGGGTCGGCGGGCAGCCTGGATCGCGAGCTGGCACGATTCGCGGCGTCGCTCGAGGAGGCGGTGCGGCAGCTTGACGCGGCCCACGCCTCCCTCTCTCGCCCGGCGATGGCGTCCGCGGCCCACCGGGTCCTCTCCCTTGCCCGGATGGTCGGCGCCGCGGAGCTCTGCGAGGCCGCGTCGGACCTCCAGGGCTTCGCCAAGGTCTACACGGACGCGGAGCTGGACCGGGAGGTCGGGACACTCAAGGAGCGTGCCGAACGCCTCGGGGCCCAGCTGGCGCGCGCGAGGAAGGACGCCCCCGTCAGTCCTTCTTCGGCTTCTTGAATTCCTTGTGGTCCTTCTTCTCGAGCTCGCCGATCTCGTCCACAATCCTCGCCGCGTCGTCATTCCTTCCGGAGGAAAGCGCGTCCGCCAGCTTTGAGAACTCGTCCTGCATGCCCTTGATGCCCGCCTTGAAGTCCTCGACGAACTTCGCCCGCTGATCGGCGGGAAGGTCCGCGGTCTTGGCGGGCGTCAGGCCGACGGACTCCTTCAGGGCGCCCTGCATGGTCGCAAGGAGCTGGAGCGACGACGCGTTCTGGGCGGGATCGGCGACCTGCTTCTTCAGCTTGCGGAAGGCCTTCCCCACCCTTTCCATCCGCGTTTCAAGCTCGGTCTTCGGCTCGTCGTCTCCCCCGCCCGGCGGTGCGGCGTTCGGAGCCGGCGGGCCTGCGGGCGCGTCCGCGGCGGAGAGAAGCGGGGAGGCGAAAGGAAGGGCGAGAAGAAGGGTGAGTGCGGTGCGGATCTTCATGTCTTGAGATGGAGCTTGCCTGGGAGTGGAACGACGGGGGCGGAGTCTTTCGGATGTCGTTTCGCCGGGCAAATAGTTTCACGGGTCCCGGCGCCGCGGCCCGCCCGCGCGCCGGATCAGGCTGTGGATCAGGATGGCGGCGGCGGCCGACACGTTCAGGGACTCGACCCGGCCGCTGCCGGGTATGGTCACGAGGCGGGTGCACGCCGACTCGACCGTGGGCGCGAGCCCGTGCTCCTCGTTTCCGAGGACCAGCGCCCACGGCGCCGGGGGGCCGGCCGCGTCGGAAATCGCGCCTCCCCGGGTCGCCGCCCCGACGACGTCGAAGCCCGCCGCCGAAAGGCTGCGGAGGAAGGCCGCGACATCGGCAACGGCGAGAACCTCGACGGCGTCCAACCCGCCCTCGGCGACCCGGTACGCGGCGGCGCCGGGCCGCGCCGCGGCGGGATCCCCGGCGATGACGATCCTCGGGACGCCGAGGTACGCCGCCGTCCTGGCGATGGCGCCGAGGTTGTGGGCGTTGCCCACCCTATCGAGGACCACCAGGTTCTCGCGGCGTCGGCCCCAAAGCGCGGCGTCCTCCGTCGTGGCGACCCTCGGGGGCGCGTCCTCGACAATGGCGACGATCCCCCCGTGGTGCACGGAGCCGGCGATGCGCTCAAGCTCCGCGGGCTCGACGCAGCGGTACACCTTCCGGCCGGCCGCGAGCGTGCGGCAGATGATGCCGACCCGCTTTGACGTCGGCGGGTCGAAGAAGAGCCTCACGATCGATGCAGCGTCCCTCTGGAACCTCGCGCGGACCGCGGCGAGCCCGCAAATGGTAATCTCGCTGTCCTTCACGGGACGGTGCCGGTCACGGTGAACTCCTCGCGGTCATGGTACAGGTGCACGATCCTGACCCCTGTCGCGCGCGTGGCAAACGGCGAATCCGGTGAGCGAAGGTCGGCGAGGAGCGACAGGGGGTCGACGCGGCCGAACTTGAGGTTGACCACGAACCGGCGGCACCAGGCCCCGTCCAGCCAGGGCCGGACGATCGACTGCAGGACCTTCCGCGGGTCGTCGAGCATGTCGCAGAAGAGCCAGTCGTAGGCCGCGGTCCTGCCCGGGCTGAAGCCGAACGCGTCGGCCCGCCGGTGCTCGATGAGCGGGTGCCCGAGCGCGCCCCCCTTCAGGGGCCCGTTGTCGACCGCGACCACCCGCGCGCCGCGCTTCGCGGCGCTGTAGCTCCAGCCCCCGGGCGCGGCCCCCAGGTCGCAGACGGATTCACCGGGGCGGGGCTCGGCGCCGATGATCCCGTACGACTCCTCGACCTTGAGGTACGAACGCGAAGGGGCCTGGTCGTCGTCGGCCATCCTGCAGGGCCCGTTCATGTAGGCCGACCGGGCGACCCGCGCCCGTCCGAAGTCCGTGAACCAGACGAAGAGCCCCCGCGCCGGGCCGACCCTCGGCTTCTCTTGCGAGGCGAGCTTGGCGACCCGCCCAAGCTTCTTCTTCAGCAGCCCGAGGAACGCGGCCTCGACCGACGCCACCCGGCGGCCGAGGCCGGGGGCGTCCTGGCCTCCCGCGAAGACGCAGGGCCAGGGCGACTCGATGCGCTCGCCCCTCAGGCCGTCCGAGAACAGGTCCATGACCCCCTGCGCAAGGGCGTTCACACTCTCGCCGGCGACCTCGGCGGGCGACTCGAGCACCGCGTGGGGAAACGCCGCCCGTCTCAGGCCTTCGAGCGCCGGCCCCGTGCCCGGCTCCGGCGAGGGGCCGGCAAAGACCCAGCCGGGGCCGCTCGAGGCCCCCTGCAGGCCGAGGTCCCCCATTTCGCGCGCAAGGAGTCCCTCGAAACCGGATTGGCAGACCGCTAGGGCCCCGTTGAACGACATGGCGGCCGAGCTAACCCGACCGGCCCCGGCCGTTCAAAGCAAAAGGCTCCGGGGCCGGACGCCGTGGCCCGCATCGAGGTGGCCGACGGACACCCGGCTGCCCTCGAGGGCGAACCCCCCTTCGAAGGGGTTCGCCGCGAGGAACAGAGGCGTGTCCAGATCGGCGAATTCGAAGCCCCCAAGGCCCGAGGCGAAGCACGCCGATGTGGTCATCGCCAGGATCGATTCGACGTTGCCCCCGATCATCAGGCCGATGCCGGCCTGGCGCGCGATCGCGGCGACCTCGAGGGCCTCCGCTATCCCCGCCTTCATGAGCTTCACGTTGAACACCTGCGCCGCGCCGGCGCCGGCCACGAGGCGGGCGTCCGCCGCGGTGCTCACGCTCTCGTCGGCGGCCACCCTCCAGCCCGACTCCTCGGCGAGGGCCCGCATCCCGCCGAGGTCGTCCTTCGCTAGCCACTGCTCGAGGAGTGCCGGGGAGATGCCGCGGGACTTCAGCCCGGCGACGAGCCGGGACGCCTCCGCCCGCCCCAGGCCCGCGTTTCCGTCCAGGATGAGGGGCGAGGCGGGCGACGCCCCATGGATCGCGCAGATCCTCTCCAAGTCGGCGTCGGGCCCGCCCGGGCCGCCTATCTTCACTTTGATAACGCGGATTCCGCGCCTGCGGATGTCGAGGGCAGCCTCCGCGGCCTCCACGGGCGTGCCCGTCGTGACCGTCATGTCCGTCTCAAGCACCGTGCCGGCGCCGCCGAAGAACCGCCAGAGCGGGACGCCGGCCCCTTTCGTCAGGGCGTCCAGGAGCGCCGTCTCGAGCGCGCAAAGGGCCGAGCCGCACGCCGGCCCCTCGGCGGCGCGGAACTCGGCAGCAATGCGCCGCCAGTCTGCCGCGTCGCGCCCCGGCAGCCACGTCGCCGCGTGGGCTAGGCGCCCAAGCGCCGCGGACTGCGTCTCGCCGTTGTAGGCCGGAAACGGCGCCGCCTCCCCGTGGCCGACGGTGCCGTCCGCAAGCTCCACCGCGAGGAGGACGTTCTCCGCCGTTCCGAGCGAACCCCGGGAGATCCCGAACGGCGCGCGCAGCGCGATGTCCAGCGGGGCGACGCGCACGGTTCGAACCGAGGTCTTCCGGGGCTCGGAGTCCATCCCTCGAACCTCCGGCGGCCGCGGTTTATTTGCAAACCCGCACGGCCTCCGTATAGCTTTGGCCCCCGATGCGCGTCCTGGTTGCGTTCGACAAATTCAAGAACTCGATCTCCGCCCCGGTGGCGTGTGACATCGCGGCCGGGGCGATCGCCTCGGCGCGGGCGGGCTGGGACTGCGACCGGTGCCCCCTCTCGGACGGCGGCGAGGGATTCATGGAGATCCTGACGCGCTCCGCGGGGGGAACCGTGTTTCCCGCCGAGGCCGACGGCCCCAGGGGAGGGAGGGTCGCCGCGGCGTTCGGAATCGTATCGAATGACAGGATACCTTCCGGCGCCCGCGCCCGCCTCGGCGCCGCGGCGGCCGCGCCGGGGGGCTCGGTCGGCATTGTGGAGATGTCCGCTGCAAGCGGGCTCGCCCTGCTCGAGGCCGGGATGCGCGACCCCCTTCGGGCGACCACGAGGGGCACCGGCCAGCTGATCCTGGCCGCGGCCGGCTCCGGCGCGGGGGCGATCCTGCTGGGCGTCGGGGGGAGCGCGACGCACGACCTTGGGCTCGGGGCCCTGGGCGCCCTCGGGATCTCGTATGCCGGCGAGGCGGGCGAGGCGATCGGCTCCATCATCCCCGCGGACTGGCCCGCCCTGCGGCGCATCACCGGGCGCGTGTCCGGCCGGATCCCGCCCATCCTCATCGCCTGCGACGTGGAGAACCCGCTCCTCGGCCCCCGGGGGGCGCTGGCGGTCTACGGCCCCCAGAAGGGCCTCAGGCCGGAGGAGGCCCCCGCTCTCGAGGCGCAGGGCGCGCGGATAGCGGGGATGCTCTGCCGCCATTTCGGGAGGCCCGAGGACCTGGCCTCCACGCCGGGCGCGGGCGCGGCCGGCGGTATCGCCTTTGGCCTCATGGCCGCCGCTGGGGCCACGCTGCTGCCGGGCTTCGACCTGGTCGCCTCGTGGCTCCGTCTCGACGAGCGGCTCGAGGCGGCCGACGCCGTCGTGACAGGAGAGGGGCGCTTCGACGAGAGCTCGCTCAGCGGGAAGGGGCCGGGTTCCCTGGTGCGGCGCGCCCTTGCGCTCGGGAAGCCCGTGCACGTGTTCGCCGGCGAGGTGGCCGTCGCCGTGGAGACGCCGGGCCTCTTCACGCACGCCGTGACGCCCCCGGGCATGGCGCTCCCCGAGGCCCTTTCCAGGACGCCCGCCCTTCTCTCCGAGGCCGTGCGCCGCGCCTTCGCCACCCGATGAAACGGCTCGACCGGGCCCGACCTGCGCACGATATGTCTCCGATGCTCATCAGCGTCCCGCGGTCGATCCGGCTCGCCCTTCTCGGCGTGGCGCCGCTCCTCGGGTTGGTCGGCTGCAGCGCGACGCGGCCCCAGGCACCCGCCACCCCGGTGATCAAGGAGGCCGCCGCACCCGTCTCCCCCGCGCCGCCCAAGCCCTATTTCGACCCGGCCCATCCGGTCATGCTGGGCATCGACGTGCTGCAGGAGGAGGGGTTCGCGCCGCTCCGGGGCAAGTCCATCGGGCTCCTGACCCATCCGGCCGGGGTGAACATGCATGGCGTGAGCACGATCGACGTCCTGCGGCACGCGCCCGACGTGCATCTGGTCGCCCTCTTTGCGGCCGAGCACGGGCTCTACGGAGAATACGCCAGCGGCGTCAACTTCACCGACCGCCCCGACCCGAGGACGGGGCTGATGGTCCGCTCGCTCTACAACGGGATCCGCAGCAGGGACGGCGTGGCCAACCGCCCCACGAAGGCGCAGCTGAAGGGCATCGACGCGATGGTCATCGACCTGCAGGACATCGGGTCCCGCAGCTACACGTTCATCGGCGCGATGAAGGTGTGCATGGAGGGCTGCTTTGAGAACGGCGTCGAGGTGGTCGTGCTCGACCGGCCCAACCCGCTGGGCGGGCTCAAGGTCGACGGGCCGCCGCTCGACGCGCAGTGGGAGGGGAACTATGTCAGCGAGTTCCGGGTCCCCTACGTGCACGGGCTGACGATCGGCGAGCTGGCGAGGCTGGCCAAGGAGGCCCCCGACGTCCTCAAGATCCCCGAGGCGATGAGGGAGGGCGGAAGGCTGGTCGTGGTCCCCATGCGCGGATGGCGCAGGATCATGCGCTGGCCCGACACGGGGCTGCAATGGGTGCCCACGTCCCCGTTCATCCCCGACTTCTCGGCCGTGGAGGGCTACCCGATGACGGGCCTCGGCTCCCAGCGGGGCGGGTTCAGGAACGGCATCGGCACCGCCTACCCGTTCCGCGGCATCTCCTTCCACGGGGTGCGGTTCGAGACCCTGGAAAGGGACATCAACGCCTGCGAGATCCCCGGGATTGGCCTGCGGCGGGTGAGCGTGCCCGACCCGAAGACGGGCAAGCCCGAACTCGGCCTGTACGTCGAGATCACGGACTGGGACCTCTGGAGGCCGACCGAGCTGAGCGCCTACCTGCTGAAGCTTGCGTGCAAATACGACCCGCGCAACCCGTTCGCCTCGATGACGCCGGGCGAGGTCCGCTCGTTCCTTATCTACTGGGGCTCGACGGCCTTCCTGAAGGATCTCGCGGCCCACGGCGCCAAGGTCGACGTGGCGGCCCACGTGCGCGACTGGCAGGCGAAGGCCGCGGTCTACCAGCAGCAGAGCCGGAGGTACTGGCTGTACCGGTGACGGCCCCCGGGGGCGCGCGAAGGCGTCCGCAAAAAAAATCGCCAACGGGCCCGGACAAGGCAAGCGTGGGGGCCCTCCCGTCCCCCTGACTTGAATCATGAAGATCCGCCGAAAGAAGTCCCATTTCAACGTAGCGGTCATCGGAGCCGGCGCGATCGGCGCCGACCACCTCGCGAGCCTCAAGCTCCACCCCGCGGCCACGGTTGTGGCCCTTGCCGACTCCTCGGCCCAGCGGGGGCGGATGGCGGCCGAGGCGTTCGACATCCCGGAGGTCGTGAAGGACTACCGCCTGCTCCTCGGGCGCGAGGACATCGACGTCATCACGATCGCGCTCCCCAACTACCTCCACGCGACGGTGGCGCTCGAGGCCCTGAGGGCGGGCAAGCACGTCATGCTCGACAAGCCGATGGCCACCAACGCAAGGGACGCCGCGAAGCTCGTGGCCGAGGCCCGGGCCCGCGGCGTGCTCTTCATGGTGGGGCAGAACTTCCGCTTCGCCGCGGAGACGCAGACCGCGAAGCGGATCGTCGAGGCGGGGAGCCTGGGGGACGTCTACCACGCGAAGACGTCGTGGTGCCGCAGGTCCGGGATCCCGCGCATCGGGTCCTGGTTCACGCAGAAGCGGTTCTCCGGGGGCGGGTGCACCTACGACATCGGCGTGCACGCGCTCGACCGCTGCCTCTACCTGATGGGTGAGTTCGAGGCGGCCGCCGTCAGCGGCCAGACGTTCGCCAAGTTCGGGCCGCGCGGCCTGGGCAACGGCGGATGGGGCAAGAGCGAGATCGACCCGACCGCGCCGTTCGACGTGGACGACCTCTCCGTGGCGCTCATCAAGCTTCGGAGCGGCAGGACCGTCGTCCTCGAGGCCGCGTGGGCCTCGCACGGGCCGGCCAATGACGTGAACGCGACGCAGCTCTTCGGGACCGATGCGGGCCTCAGCCTCCCCCCGGTCCAGCTCTTCAGGCAGACGCGCACCGGATACTGCACGGAGGCGATCGACCCGCTTCCGCCCCTCGTCAACACCAACCGCATGGTCCACTTCATCGACTGCCTCCTCGGGAAGGCGAAGCCCTTCGTCAAGCCCGCCGAATCGCTGGCCGTCCAGAAGATCCTCGACGCGATCTACGTCTCGTCGGCAACGGGCCGGGAGGTTCGGATCCGTTGAGCCGGGAGGCCGCCGCGCCGCCGACCGGGAACGCGTGGGGCCGAGCTTGAACACCCGCGCAAAGTAGTAGAGTAATCATTGCAACCCAAACCCACCCCACCATGCCCCGCCCCGTCACCCTATTCACCGGCCAATGGGCCGACCTGCCCCTGGAAACACTTGCCCCCCTCGTCAAGAAGATGGGCTACGGCGGCGTCGAGCTCGCCTGCTGGGGCGACCACTTCGACGTCGACAAGGCGCTGTCGTCAAAGGGCTACGTCCGGGAGAAGTGGGACCTGCTGAGGGCGAATGGCCTCTCGTGCCACGCGGTCTCCAATCACCTCGTCGGCCAGGCCGTCTGCGACCTGATCGACGACCGCCACCGGTCGATCCTCCCGCCGGACGTGTGGGGCGACGGGAAGCCCGAGGGGGTACGCCGACGCGCCGCCAAGAAGATGATCGCAACCGCGAAGGCCGCGCGGAAATTCTTCGACGCGCGCCCGGGAGAGAAGGCGGCCGGCGCCTTTCCGGCGGTGGTCAACGGCTTCACGGGATCGTCGATCTGGCATTCGATCTACGCGTTCCCGCCGACGTCCCAGGAGTTCTGGGAGAAGGGATTCCAGGACTTTGCGGCCCGCTTTGGCCCGATCCTCGAGGCCTTCGAGGACAGCAACGTCAACTTCGGCCTGGAGGTTCATCCCACCGAGATCGCCTTTGATACCGCGAGCGCGCAGCGCGCCGTCGACGCCGTCAAGGGGCATCGGCGCTTCGGGTTCAACTACGACCCCTCGCACCTGGGCTACCAGGGGGTCGACTACGTGAAGTTCATCCGGACCTTCGGCCCGCGCATCTTCCACGTCCACATGAAGGACGTGTGGTGGGGCCACGGCGACGGAGCGGCAGGCGTGTTCGGGGGCCACACGAGCTTCGGCGATCCCCGCCGTTACTGGGACTTCCGCTCGCTCGGGCACGGCGACATCCGCTTTGAGGACATCATCGTGGCGCTCAACGACGTCGGATACCGCGGGCCCCTGTCGGTCGAGTGGGAGGACATCCGGATGGACCGCGTCCACGGCGCGACCGAGGCCGCGGCCTTCGTCCGCAAGGTGGACTTCCCGCCCAGCGCGCTGGCCTTCGACGCCGCATTCGACAAGAAGAACCAGTGAACGGGGCGCCCGTCCGGGCGCCCGTCGGCGGACAGGCTTTCGTCTCATTCATCACGAAGGAAACCCAGGATACCCCAGAATCATGAGCACCAAAATTGGCATCATAGGCGCGGGCGGAATGCTCGGCTATCACGTGGCGGGCTTCCGCAGGGCGGGCGCCGACATCGTCGCAATCGCCGACGTCAGGAAGCCGGCCGCGGAGAAGGCCGCCGCTAAGCACGGGATCGGGCGCGTGTTCGCCAGCCTGTCCACCATGCTCCGGCGCGTGCCCGACCTCGACGCCGTTTCGATCATCGTGCCCAACAAGTACCACGCGCCCCTGGCGCTGCAGGCGCTCCAGGCCGGCAAGCACGTGTTCTGCGAGAAGCCCCCCGCGCTGAACGCCCGCGAGATGCTCGCACTGCGGGCCGCCGCCGCAAAGGCCCGGCGCGTCCTGATGTTCAACTTCAACAACCGCGCGCGCCCTGAGAGCTACGCGATGATGAGCTACATCGGCAGCGGCGCCGTCGGCGACATCAACACCTGCCAGGCCAAGTGGATCCGCCGAGCCGGCATCCCGGGCTTCGGCGGCTGGTTCACGACCAAGGCCCTCTCCGGAGGCGGGCCGCTGATCGACCTGCTGCACATGATGGACCTCGGCCTCTATTTCATGGGCTACCCCAAGCCGGTCCACATTCTCGCGCGCACCTACCGCGACCACATCAGCAACAAGGCCTTCAAGGGCCCCTGGGGCATACCGGACGTCGCCAAAGGCGTCACCGACGTGGAGGCGGCGGCGCATGGCTTCGTCACGTTCAAGGGCGGCCAGGCCATGTCGTTCCAGGTTTCATGGGCGGAGATGATCCAGCGCGAGGAGGTCTCCGTGGCGTTCCAGGGCCGGAAGGCGGGCGGGCTCGTGCGCCGGCTCTTCGGGTCGGACGGCCTCGACCAGACGGCGGCGGACACGTGCGAATTGTACACGCTGGAGCACGGCCGTATGGTCAACCGCAGCATCCTCGTCCCCGCGGACGAGACCATGGGCCGCATCCGGTCCGCGGAGAACTTCGTGCGCGTCGTGGAGGGCGACGAGAAGCCCCTCAACACGCCCGACCAAGCTTTGACATTGATGACCATCGTCGACGGCGCCTATAAGTCCGCCGCCACGGGACGGCCGGTCGCCCTCTAGGCGGGCCGGCGGAACCCGGGCCGGGCAATACGCGTTTCACACAAGGGGCAACAAACCTGGAACTACCATGCGCAGAAAACTTCGTTTTGGGATGATCGGCGGGGGACGGGGGGCGTTCATCGGCGGCGTGCACCGGATCGCGGCCGCCATGGACGGGCGGGCGGAGCTTGTCGCCGGCGCGTTCTCGAGGGACGAGATGCGCTCGCGTGCCTCCGGGGCGGACTTCTTCCTCGACCCCGACCGCGTCTACGGCAGCTACGCCGCGATGGCAAAGGCCGAGGCCGCGATGCCCCCGGAGAAACGCCTGGACTTCATCGTCATCGTGACGCCCAACCACGAGCACTTCGGCCCCGCGAAGCTCTTCCTGGAGGCCGGCTTCAACGTGGTCTGCGACAAGCCGGCCACGTTCGACCTCGCCCAGGCGAAGAAGCTCCGGGCGATCGTCCGCAGGAAGGGCAAGGTCTTTGCGCTGACCCACAACTACACCGGCAACGCGATGGTGAAGCAGGCCCGCGAGTTCGTCAGGGACGGCACCCTCGGGAAGATCCGCAAGGTCGTCGTCGAGTACCCGCAGGGCTGGCTCTCGGATGCGGTCGTGCTCCTCGGCCCGAAGCAGGCGGAGTGGCGCACCGATCCGAAGCGAAGCGGGGCCGCCGGATGCATGGGCGACATCGGCACGCACGCCGAGAACCTTGCGCGCTACATCACGGGGCTTGAGATCGAGGAGCTTTGCGCGGACCTGACCACGTTCGTCAGGGGCCGCAAGCTCGACGACGACGGCAACGTCCTCGTGAGGTACAAGGGAGGGGCCAAGGGGGTCCTGCACGCCTCGCAGGTCTGCGTCGGCGACGAGAACAACCTCAACATCCGCGTCTACGGCACGCGCGCGGCGCTCGAGTGGCACCAGGAGCAGCCGAACGAGCTCGTGGTTAAGTTCCCCAACAAGCCGAGCCAGGTGTGGCGCCGCGGAAACCTCTATGCCGGGGACGAGGCCAAGCGGTTCACCCGGATCCCGCCGGGGCACCCCGAGGGGTACCTCGAGGCCTTCGCCAACATCTACCGCGAGGCGTTCCAGGCCATCGCCGCCGAGGTCAAGGGCGAGCGGATACCGAAGGACCTCGATTTTCCGACGATTGACGACGGCGTCGAGGGCATGGCGTTCATCGAGGCGGTCGTCCGGAGCAGCCGCCTCGGCGCGCGGTGGGTGAGGCCGCTCCGCTAGGCGCAGGCGGGACGGTCCAGCTTCTCACGTGAGCGAAGCGCGCTGGACGGCCCCTTGACGCCCCGATGAAACGCCACCCGGTGGCCCAGCAGGGCGAGCTTGAGCCTGGCGGCCGAAAGATCGTCTCCGTGGGCCCGCTCGAGATCGGGGTGTTCAACGTCGGCGGCGAGCTCCGGGCCTACCGCAACGCCTGCCCCCACGCGGGAGCCCCGGTGTGCGTCGGCCGCATCTCCGGCACGTCGCTCCCTTCCCGGGTGTATGAGTACCTGTACGGCAAGGAGGGCTTCATCCTGCGCTGCCCCTGGCACGGATGGGAGTTCGACCTGAGGACCGGCGAGCACGTCGTCGACCCGCAGGTCCGGCTGAAGCGGGTCCCCCTGGAACCCGGCAAGAGGGAGGATCTCGACGCGGTCCCCCTGGAACAGAGCGACGGGACGCTCTACGTCCTGCTGCCGGACTGAGCAAGGAGCGCCGCAGGCCCCCCCGATGCCCCTGATCGACTCAGACGTTCACAACGCCTTCGCGGACGCCAGGGCGGAGCTCCGCCCGTACCTTCCCCGCCTGTGGCAGGAGTTCGCCGACCGCCACGGGATCGCGGTTCCTCCCGCGGGGTACGTCTCGCCCGTCGGCGTGCAACGGGAGGATGCCCGCCCGCCCACGGGCGGGATCGCGGGAAGCGACCCGGACCACCTCATCAGGGACCACCTTGACCGCCACGGCGTGGACTTCGCGGTGCTGACCGGCTCGCACATCCTCGGGGTGTCGACGCATTTCGACCCGGACTGGGGCTCCGCCCTCGCGACGGCCTACAACATGAACCTCGCCGCCCGGTGGCTAGGCCGGTCGCCCCGGTTCCGCGGCTCGATCATCATCAACCACTCGGACCCGGAGGCCGCCGCGCGCGAGATCGAGCGCTGCGCGCCCGACAAGCGGTTCGTCCAGGTTCTGATGGGGGCGGGTTCGAACCGGCTCTTCGGCCAGCGCTTCTACCATCCCATCTACGAGGCGGCGTCGGCCCACGGACTGCCGGTGGCGATGCACCCGGGGACCGAGGGCGCGGGCACCGCGGACACCCCCACCCCGGCCGGCCGGCCGACGCGGTACCTCGAGTGGCACAACATCATTCCCATCAATGCCATGGCGCACGTGAACTCGCTCGTGTGCGAGGGCGTGTTCGAGAAGTATCCCCGCCTCAAGTTCATCGCGGTCGAGTGCGGGATCGCGTGGCTGCCCCACCTGATGTGGAGGATGGACAAGAACTACAAGGGGCTCAGGTCGCAGGTCCCCTGGCTCAAGCGCCTGCCGAGCGAGTACATCCGGGAGCATGTCCGCGTGACGACCCAGCCCACGGAGGAGCCGGAGAACCCGAAGCACCTTGTCCAGATCTTCGAGATGATCGGGGCCCCGCAGATGATCCTGTTCTCGAGCGACTATCCGCACTGGGACTTCGACAGCCCCAAGGTCGCGCTCCCGGGCGTGCCCGCGGAGTGGAAGGAGCGGATCCTCTGGCGCAACGCCGCCGAGCTCTACGGGCTCACGCCCGTCACATCCGGCAGATGAGCAGCTCCCGCTCGTAGATCATCTCCTTCGGAAGCCGGGCGTGCAGGTCGATGAAGAGCTCCTCGTGACTCATCACCTCGGCCCTCCACGCCTTGCGGTCGAACGCCTGCAGGTCCTCGAAGCGATCCTTCGGGAAGTCGAATCCGGTCCAGTCGATGTCGCGGTGGTGGGGCATCCACCCGATGGGGGTCTCCTTGGCGAGGGTCTTGCCGGTGGCGCGCTCGACGATCCACTTGAGGATCCTCATGTTCTCGCTGAAGCCCGGCCAGAGGAACTTGCCGTCGGCCCCCTTGCGGAACCAATTCACGTGGAAGATGCGCGGCGTCTCGCTCAGGGTCCTCTGCATGAAGATCCAGTGCGCGAAATAATCGCCCATGTGGTACCCGCAGAACGGAAGCATGGCCATCGGGTCCCGGCGGACCTTGCCCAAGGTCCCGCCCGCCGCCGCGGTCGTCTCCGAGCCCACCGTGGCGCCGGTGTAGACGCCCGAGCTCCAGTTGAAGGCCTGGTAGACCAGCGGGATGGTGCCCGCGCGGCGACCCCCGAAGACGATCGCGCTTATCGGCACGCCGTTCGGGTTCTCCCAGTCCGGGTCCATCGTGGGGCATTGCGAGGCCGGAGCGGTGAAGCGGGCGTTGGCGTGCGCCGCGTGGCGGCCGCAGCCCGGGGTCCACTCGTTGCCCTGCCAGTCGGTGAGGAGCGGCGGCGGCTTCGGGGTCATTCCCTCCCACCAGACGCCGCCCTCCGGGGTGAGGGCCACGTTCGTGAAGATCGTGTTCCTCGAGAGCGCGGCCATCGCGTTGGGATTGGTCTGCACCGACGTGCCGGGGGCGACGCCGAAGAAGCCCGCCTCCGGGTTGATCGCGTGGAGCCGCCCGTCCGCA
This sequence comes from uncultured Opitutaceae bacterium, assembly GCA_964419075.1. Taxonomy (GTDB): domain Bacteria; phylum Verrucomicrobiota; class Verrucomicrobiia; order Opitutales; family Opitutaceae; genus Palsa-1447. The sequence goes on from CAYQOH010000007.1 coordinate 22,170, forward strand.
CCCGGCTTGAGCCACGCGATGTCGTCGCCCAGCGTCGTCACCTTCCATCCCTCGTCGGCAAGGGCCTTCGGCGGGACCAGCATCGCAAAGTTGGTCTTGCCGCACGCGCTCGGGAACGCGGCCGTCACGTAGGTCTTCTCGCCCTCCGGGTTCTCGACGCCCAGGATCAGCATGTGCTCCGCCATCCACCCCTCGTCGCGGGCGATGTTTGACGCGATGCGCAGCGCGAAGCACTTCTTGCCGAGGAGCGCGTTGCCGCCGTACCCCGAGCCGTAGCTCCAGATCTCGCGGGCCTCGGGGAAGTGCACGATGTACTTCTCCTTGTTGCACGGCCACGGCACGTCCTTGGCCCCCTTGGCCAGCGGCGCGCCGACCGAGTGCACGCACGGGACGACCCGCTTTTCACCCTTGTCGATCTCCCTGAACACCGGCAGCCCGATCCGGGCCATGATCCTCATGTTGGCGACGACGTAGGGGGAGTCCGTGAGCTGGACCCCGATCTGCGCCATCGGGGAGCCGACCGGCCCCATGCTGAACGGGAGCACGTACATGGTGCGGCCGCGCATCGCGCCGTTGAAGATCGTCCGGAGCTTGCGCCGCATGTCGTACGGATTCATCCAGTTGTTGGTCGGGCCCGCCCCCTCTCGCGAATGGGAGCAGATGAACGTCCGGTCCTCCACCCGGGCGACATCATGCGGATCGCTCCGCGCGTAGAAGCATCCCGGCCACAGCTTCTCGTTCAGCTTGATGAACGTCCCGCTGGCCACCATCTTCTTGCACAACGCGTCGAACTCCTGCTTCGAGCCGTCCACCCAGTGAAGCGAGTCGGGTTTGCAGAGGTCCGCCATCTTCTCAACCCAGCGAAGCAGGTGCTTGTTCTCGCTCAGCGGCTTTGAGGTGTCGTGTTTCTTCATAAGGTTCGCCCCGAAATGGCTTCAAACGGTACCATTCGAAATCTGTCGAAGGTCGATGTAACTAGTAAACTAGAATTTCCCGCCATTGGCTCCGGGCGGCGAAAGGGGGGCCGGCGCCGCCGCGGGGCGGGCCCGCGGCAGGGTTCGCGGAAGCGTTGGGGATTAACGGCTTCAGGACGAAGGCGGGCCCCGCGGATTTCGTTTTGATATGCCCCTGCGCGAGCCGATAGTATCATTGATTCTTCTGGCCCCGGGGGCCGCCACACCCATGCAACTGCCTGAACCGAAACGTGCGCTGATGCTCGTCGCCGCGCTGCTCCTTGCCGGACCGCTCCTCGCCGTCTCGCCGAAATACCAGGGCGCGCTCAAGGCCCGCATCGACGGCGGCTACGCCATCGTGATGCTCGCGGACGGATCGAAGACCATGGTCCCCCTGGATTCGCTCAAGGAGGAGGACCGCGGGTGGTTGACGAAGCTGAGCGAGCAGAGCCCGCTGGCCCGGGGCAAGTCGGAGGTGAAGATCGTGAAGGAGCAGGTCCCCGCCAAGAGGACGATCGCCGTCTCGACGGTGGTCGGGCCCCTGGAGACCGTCCAGCTCGCACCGCCCAATGTGTTCAGGGACCAGATCGGGGCGACCTGCATGGTCTACGCCCGGGTCCACTGGCTGGATATCGCCGGCTTCTACGTGAACAACGTCGACATCTACAAGATCATCAACAACGCGGACACCGAACATCCGTGGAAGAGCGCGCGGTACCACGACTCCATGGACAGCATGGTGACGAGCTTTGCCCCGCGACCCGTGCTCCACCGGTGGACGCCCAAGACGGACGCCTTCGAGTGGACGAGGGCGGAGCTGCGGAAGGGACGACCCGTCCTGGCGGCCTTCCCGAGGGAGATCTGGCAGGACCTGCCGCCGGGATTCGTGTGCCAGCATCCGTGGAGCGGCGGGAACGTCGGCCACCAGATCGTGATCAACGGCTTCACCTGGAACCGGGAGACCAAGGAGGGGACCTTCCATATCGTCAACTCGTGGAAGGAACTGCCGGAATTCGACCTGAAGACAAAGGCGGCTGAGGGCGCCATGATTGTCGAGCAGAGCCTCTCGCCGAAGGGGGAGCCGCCGGAGGCGGTCGAGAAGACCCGGATCACGAAGGTGACGCTCATCAAGACCCTCGGGAAGACCAGCCTCTACCAGGTCGAGACCAACAAGGGCCCGGAGCGGGTGGCGGCCGCGGATGAGGACTCGGCTCGCTCGATGGTGGAGTCCGAGGACCCCTCCAGATAGCCGGCCGCAAGCCTAGGCCACGGCGGCTCCCACGAGCCCCCGCAGGTACCGGATCACATCGGCGGCCGTGTAGTGCTCCTCGTCCGGCGCGATCAGGCGCGAGAGGTGCGCCAGCTCGTCTCCCGCGGTCACGAGCGCCGGTTCGGGGGCGCCCCCGCGCCTCTGCCCCAGCCCCACGGTTGCCGCGAGCCCGTTGCACAGGCACTTTCTGCCCGCCGTGTCGGCCTCATTCCCGCCTTTTCTCACGTAGGCCTCGACGGGCTCGCCCGGGCAGCGGTAGCCGACGCTCCCGTCGGCCTTTCGATATAGCTGCCGCAGGTAGCCGAGGTCGCAGATCCTCCGCCGCGCCGCGCACACGCCTGAATCCGAGGCCGAGCCGGGAAGGTCCACCACCTTGAACGGGAAGCCCGTTGGCGACGCGTTCGGGTCGGTGAAGACCCCTGCGCACCCGCCGCGGCTCGCCCGGATCACCTCCCGCTTCAGGGCCGGCTCGATGCCGGACTCCGAGCAGAACGCAAACGCGGTCCCTACCTGGACGCCGGCCGCGCCGAGGCGCAACGCCTCCCCCAGCCTGTCGGGGCGTGCGTAGGACCCCGCCAGCCAGAACGGAAGGCCGAGCTCGCGGATCTTCTGCAGGTCGGGCACGTCCCGCGGCCCGTACACGGGCTGGCCGCTCGCGTCGAGCTGCAGGGGCCCGCGCGGCGGCGCATTGTGGCCCCCGGCCAGCTCCCCTTCGACCACGAAGCCGTCCACGCGGCCGTTTGACTTCCTTGCCAGCGTCATCGCGAGTGTCGCCGACGACACGATCGCGAGGAACCGGGGGCGCACGAGCGCCGGCGGCTCCGGCAGGAACCGGCGGGGATCGATCCTTGAGGTGAAGTCCTCCCCAGGCAATGCGCCGGCGACGTCGATCCTGAGCTCGGCCGGTTCGCCGCGCGCCAGACGGTCGAGCACCCCGGGTATCGAGCGGGGGATGCCGGCGCCCATCAGCACGAAGTCGACGCCCGCCAGCATGGCGCCGTAGAGCGACGGCAGCGTGGGAAGCTGGATCTTGTCGAGGAGGTTGATCCCAACGAGGCCGTCATGGCCCCGCTTTGCCAGGAAGACCTCGACGAAATTCGCGGCGATCGTCAGTTCGGTCGACGCCGCGGAGGATTCCAGGGTCGGCATCGGCGTCAGCGCAAAGGGCGCGTCCGGCGACTTGCCGCCCGGCACGTAGTGGTGGGCCAGCACGCGCTCGGCGACGCCCCGGAGGGGAAGGTGCTCCAGCGCCCGGCGCATCTCCCCCGAGAGGTCGCCGCACTGCAGCCGGCGCGCCAGGATCATGGCCAGCGCCGTGCCCGAGATGACGCCCAGCTCACCGAGCAACGAGACGGAGCGGGCCAGCCTCCAGTTGGAGACCGCCACTCCCATGCCGCCCTGAATGATTAATGGATTCCGCATAGAGACAGGCGGCCGCAATCATGGTCGGGCCGTCCGGGCAGAGGAAGCCCCGTGCACGGCACCCGGCAGGTATTAGCGCGCCTGCCTTAGCCCCCAGGGACCCGCGCCTGCTAATGCCGGCCAATTAATGCGGCTACGCCCAGAGGCTCCGGGCCCCGCGCGCACCCCGGGGTCGTGCAGCTCGCCGCATGCCGATTTGACCGGCCGCGAAAAACCGCCATTCAGGAGATCCCCCCATGACCAACAAGGACGGCCCAAAGCACCGCTCGACCCTTCAGGAGATCGCCCGCCGCGCGATGATCGAGCGGGGCCTGGACCCGGATTTTTCTCCGGCGGTCAGGGCCGAGCTTGCCGCCATCCGTGGGCCGGCCGCCGGGTCCGGCCGGGCCGCGCGCGACCTGAGGGAGCTCCTGTGGTGCTCGATCGACAACGATGACTCCCGCGACCTGGACCAGCTTTCGGTCGCCGAGGCGCTTGCGGGAGGCGCGGTCAGGCTGCGGGTTGCCGTCGCGGACGTGGACGCGCTCGTGCGCCAGGGCTCGGCGATCGACGGCCACGCCGGCGGGAATACGACCTCCGTGTACACCGCGGGCGGGATCTTTCCGATGCTGCCCGAGCGGCTGTCGACCGACCTCACGTCGCTCGGCTTCGGGGCGGACCGGGTCGCCTTCGTTATCGAGATGGTGTTCGACGGCGACGGCGCGCTGAAGGGCTCGGACATCTACGAGGCCGTCGTCAGGAACAAGGCCAAGCTCGCCTACAACAGCGTGGCCGCGTGGCTCGAGGGCGCGGGCCCGATGCCCGGGGCCATCGGCGCCGTCGCCGGCCTGGACGAGAACATTCGCCTCCAGCACCGGACCGCTGAGCGGCTGAGGGAGCAGAGGCACATGCGCGGCGCCTTGTCCCTTCAGACCCTCCAGGCCCGCCCGGTGTTCGAAGGGGACACCCTGCGGGACCTGCTGGCGGACGAGAGCAACTCCGCCAAGAGCCTGATCGAGGAGTTGATGGTCGCCGCCAACGGGGTGACGGCGAGGTTCCTGGCCGCAAAGAAGTACCCGGCGGTGCGCCGCGTGGTGCGCACGCCCGCAAAGTGGGAGCGGATTGTCGAGCTGGCGGCCGAGCGGGGGACGACCCTCCCCGCCGAGCCGGACGGGAGGGCGCTCGAGCAGTTCCTGCTGTCGGCGAAGCGGGCGGACCCGGGCTATTTCCCCGATCTGTCGCTCTGCGTCATCAAGCTGCTCGGCAGGGGCGAGTACGTCGTCGAGTTCCCGGGAGGGGCCGTGGCCGGGCACTTCGGCCTGGCCGTCGCGGATTACGCGCACTCGACCGCGCCGAACCGCCGCTACCCGGACCTCCTCATCCAGCGCCTGCTGAGGGCCGCAATGTCCGGCACGAGGCCGACCTACGGGAACGACGAGCTGACGGGGCTCGCCCGGCACTGCACCGAGCAGGAGGACGCTGCCAAGAAGGTTGAGCGCCAGGTCGTGAAGTCGGCCGGCGCCATGCTTCTGTCGTCGAGGATCGGGGAGCGATTCGACGCGACGGTCACGGGCGCGTCGGAGAAGGGCACATGGGTTCGCATCGTCCACCCGACGATCGAGGGGAAGCTCGTCCGGGGCTTCGAGCGCAGGAGGGTCGGCGACCGCGTTCGGGTCCAGCTCGCGTTCACGGACGTCGAGCGCGGGTACATCGACTTCGTGGCCACCTGACGGCCGGCTCAGCCGGCCAGCCAGCCCTGGAGGAGGAACACGATCCCCGCCAGGCCGAAGACAAGGCTCACGAACCAGAAGGCGCGGCGGTTGGTCAGCGCCGAGATCGCACCCACCGCGATCGCGATCTGGAAGAGCGTCACGCCGCGCGCAAAGACCACGTGGCGCTGGAGGTGCCTGCCGGCGGAAAGCTCCTTCTCGTTCGCCTCGGCCGCGATCTCGTCCTGCTCCTTCTTGTAGTCGGTGAGCTTCTGCCGGTCGCGGTCGGCGACAGGCCGCCCCTCGGCCTCGAGAAGCTCCATCTTCGAGGACAGCAGGGCCGCCTTGATGCCCTTTGCCTGGTAGTACGCCCACCTGTCGGAGCCCTGGATCTCGTCCACCATCGCCTCGTTGGCGTGATGGCCGGCGAGAAGCGAGCAGACCGCCGCGAGCCCGGCGAGCAGCGCCGAGCTCAGCGCGACACCCATGGTCCACGGGGACTTTCCCCGGGTCGCGTGGTGCTCGATCTCCTCGTGCAGGTGTTCGGTGGGTACTTCGGGGGCTTCCATAGGGGCCCCTAGGAAGCGGACGCTTGGCGCGCGGCCAAGCAAAAAGAAGGAGCCCATGAAGCGGGCGCGCCGGGCCGCCTGGCGGCGCCTCCGGCGAGCCCGGGCAGCCTCCTCAGAAGCGGTAGCTCACCCCCGCGCGCAGGCCCCAATCCTTGACACTGTGGTCGTCGAGGTCGGCGCCCAGCGACACATTCCACTCGCGGTTGATCCGGTAGGTCGCCTTCACCCCGTAATACAGCGCGTGGTTTGGGAAGTCTGCGACGGGCAGCGCGCCGTTGCGGAAGCGCGGCTCGGCCTGGTATTCCACGAACGGGGTTAGCGCGAGGTCCTTGAGCACCTGGAACTCGACGCCGCCAGTCGCCGTGTATGCGAAGCCCCGCTGCGACGCACCTCCCGCGTCCTGCCAGGCCATCCCTGCGTCCGCGGTGACGAACGGCTTGCCCCAGGTCTCCATCAGGAAGCCCGTCAGGCCAATCTGGGCCAGGTTGCGGTGGTCGTGGTAGCCCTGGCCGTAGCCGTAGAGGTAGTCGTACACGAAGTTCGCATCGAGTCCGGCGGCGTCGCTCTTGAAGACGCTCCCGTTTGAGACGATCTCGAAGTCCCTGAGGTCCTTCGGTTCCCCCCCCTGCCTCTGGTAGCCGAAGCTCAACTCGGAGTAGTTGGTCCCAACGAGGCCCGGGCCGGGGTCCGCGGCCACGGGCGCCGCCGGGGCGCCCGCGGTGTTCGGCGCCGACTGGGCCGATGCGGATAGCGCCACGCCGAGCGTCAGCGCGGCCATGAGGAGGTTCTGTCTGTAGGTTCGTTTATTCATTGTATTACTTTTTTGGATATATTCGGGCCGGTCTCCCGACCGACCCGACCCATTGTTTGACCCCGCTTGCGGGGAATGTTCCAACACCCGGGGTCCGCGAGGACGGACGCGGGTGACTTGCAACTCGCGGCCCTTGCGAAATTCAGCGCCAATGTTATCGTATGGACGGGTTAGCACGACGCCCGCGCAGATTCTTGGAACAGCGATTTGGCGCCGCCTGTCAAAGGACGATGGCGGACTTGGGCCTCAGAAATTAAACATCATGAATTCAAAAATCCAAATGGCCCTCACGGGGGCGGTCTGCGTCATGGGGATTGCCCTCGCCTCGGCCGCCTCGGCGGGCGCGACCTCCGGAAATTCCCCGGCAGCGATTGAAACGGCCGTCGCCGGCCCGGCCCCTTCCCCGGCCTACGTCTGGATGACCGGCCACTGGAATTCCGAGGACGGCCAATGGAAGTGGGTCTCCGCCCACTGGGAATTGCCGCCGTCGAGGAGCGCGCTCTGGGTCGGCGGGCACTGGGTCCCGCAGGGCTCGAGCTGGGCCTGGGCCAACGGCGCCTGGAGCGTCGGCGACGCGCCGCAGTCCCCGTCCGGGCCGCCAGCGCCGCCCGGACAGGCGGTGCAGGCGCCGGCGGCCGGAGGCCCGGCTGTGCCGATGCCCACGACGCCCGCTCCTTATCTCTACGGCGAGAACGGGCCGGATGGCGTCCAGAGGGCCATTGACCAGCCGCCGGTGACGACCGATTACGGCCCCGTTCAGTACGATTCGCCGTATCCGGGTTACTACTGGACCTATGACCCGTGGTACTGGGGCGGCTACCCGTGGGCGTATCTCGGATGGGGGCCGGGCTTCTACGGCTGGGGCGGCGGCTACGCGCACTGGGGCCACGGCGGATACTACGGAAGGGGCGGCGGCTACGGAGGGCATTCCGGCCGCGGGGCGGGCGGGCCATCCGGTCGAGGCGGCTTCGGGGGCCACACCGGCGGCGGACACACCCACTGACCGCGCGCTACTTCTCCGGCACGACGCCCAGCGACTTGGGTTCGCCGATTTCGACGCGCCCCTCCGGCAGGGGCCTGCGGAGAAGGCCGTTGGTGTCCTGGCCGAAGAACTGCGAGGAGTACGCCACCATCGAGGGGAGAATCTTGGCAAAGTCGCCGCCGCGCTCGCGGACGCTCATCCGCGTCACCCAAACCAGCCGGTGCTTCTTCTGCTTCCAGAGCGCCTGGAAGTCGTAGGCCATCAGGACGACGAAATAGCGGTTCTGCTCAATCTCCGACATGAGGTCGTCCCGCCGCAGCTTGAACGTTGAGATCTCCGTCCTGCCGGTCTGCGCAAGCTCTGAGTCATAGCCGAGGAGCTGGGCGTTGCGCATGTCCGCCTGCTCGCGCTGCTCCTCCATGGCGGCGACCGTCGCCATCTCGCCCGTCATGCTGTCCGCCTGGGACGGCAGGATCGCGGAGGCGGCGCCCCCGCCGGCGCTCGGCCCTCCGCGGCTGCCCACGGACGGGGGCGGCGGGGGCGGCGCCTTGAGGGAGGACTTCTGGCTGCTCTGAAGCGCCTCGTACGGGGCCGAGCCCGAGGTGTCCTCGGTCCCATTGGTCGTCCCCCAGTACACCATGATCAGGAAATCGGTCTTGTTGGGGTCGTGGTCGGCCTGGGGGACGTACTTGCGCTTCGCCAGCGGCTCCACGATCGTCTTCGCCACATCCTCGAAGGTCAGCTTGTCGATGGTGTCGTCGCGCACCGGGCCGGCCAAACGGCCGCCGTTCCCAAATGTGTAGGTCTCAGTCTGATACGTGCCGTCGGTCAGCCTGACCCTCACGTAGTCGTTGCTCGTCCGCGCCGACACCGCCGTGATCCGGCCTTCATCGGCCCCCAGGGCCGCCACGGGGGCCAGCCGGAAGGCGCAGGCGCCCGCGGCGAGGCAGACCGCCATCCGGAGGGGTTGCAGGGCGCTCAGACCGTTCGCGCGCGCGATCATCGGTGGGCAGGGGGTATGACGGGATTAACACCGCAGGACGAGGATTCCCTTCGCCTTTTCCGCGGTGAATCCCAAGGTGGCCGGGTGACCAAGCTCTGCATCACCGCTGGCATGTTCATCGGGGGATACGTCGCCGCGTACCTCGTTTCCAGCTTCGGCATGATGACGGAGGTCATTGTGAGCGGGCTCGGCAGCATGGTGGGCGTCTACTTGGGATGGAAGCTTGCCAGGAGAATCGAGCGCTGATCGCCGGGCCCTCGCCCGGAGGCCCTCAGGACGGCTCCACGTGGACCGAGACGTCGCTCACCCGAAGCCGCGACGCGAGCAGCGTGTCCTTGACCGCGTGGGCGATGTGGTGACCCATGCGGACGCTCATGTCGCCGTCCACGCGGATCTGGATGTCGACCAGGTAGCTCAGCCCGCTCTTGCGGACGCGGCATCGGTGCAGGTTCGCGACGCCCGGGACGCTGGCCGCGATCGCCCTCACGGCGTTCTCCATCTTGACCGGAACCGCGATGTCCATGACCTCGTTCAACGCCCTCCTGAAGATCATCACGCCGTTGTACGCGATGACGGCGGAGGCGGCAAGGGCCGCCCACCCGTCGGCCGAGGCGTACCGCGGCCCGCCGATCACGGCGACCGAGATCCCCACAAACGCCGCCGCGGACGTCATGGCGTCCGAGAGGTGGTGCCACGCCTCCGCGCCGAGGGCAGTGCTGTCCGTCTCGCGCCCGGTCTGGTCGATCCGCCGGAAGAACCCGACCTTGGTCGCGACGACCGCGGCAAGGATCAGGAGCGTCCACCATTGGGGCAGGCGCTGCGGGTCGCGGATCTCGGTCACGGCATGCCACCCGATCCCGGCGCTGGCGCCGAGGACCACAAGCGCCGTCAAAAGCCCGGAGACGGCGTCCGCCTTGCCATGCCCGTAGGGATGGTTCTCGTCGGGTGGCCGGGCGGCCCACTGGAGCCCCGCCCAGATCAGCACGGAGATCGCGATGTCGCTCATCGACTCGACTCCGTCGGCCACGAGCGCGTAGGCGTGCCCGACGACTCCGCCCGCGACCTTGATCAGGGCGAGGATGGCGCTGAGCGCCATGCCGCGCGCGATCATGCGGGCGCCCTTGCGCGCCCGCTCGGCAACCGCAGCTTGATAATCGGGGAGGTCCTGTGGCATCGCCTTCGGGACACTTGGGCGGCATCCCAAAAATCTCAACACCTCGCCGTTGACCCGGGCGGCCCTCGCTCCATGATCGCTGCACGCCATGGCAGCACGGACGAGCTCAATGCCGCATGATCCCGTGAAGCAGTTCTCCGTGTTCGCGGAAAACCGGGTCGGCCGCCTCTACGACCTGACGTCCCTGCTGAAGGACAACAATGTGCACATCATGGCCATCACCGTCCTCGACACGACGGATAGCTCGATCATCCGCCTCGTCGTGGACGACCCGCCGAAGGCCCGTGAGTTGATGGTGAACAATGATTTCCCCTATGGGGAGTCCAACATCCTGGTCGTGGAGATCGGCGATGAATCCGAACTCCGAAGCGTGCTCGCCGCCCTCCTCGAGGCGGAGATCAATATCCACTACGTCTACAGCTTCATCAAGCGGCCGTTGGACCGCTCGGCCGTCGCGATCAGTGCGGAGGACCCCGAGACCGCGGCGCAGGCCCTGGGCCAGCGCGGATTCAAGGTTCTCCAGCAGAACGACATTTCCCGGTAGCCGCGAGGCGGGTTTCGGGCGCCCGGCCGGCCGCGTCACTCCGCGATCTTGCCCGGCCCCTCGGCGTCGAGCTGGTAGATTCCCGTCATGTACCCGCTCTCAAAGGTTGCGCTGACCTTGAACGTGCCGCGGAACGAGATGGGAACGTCCTGAGTGATCGGAACGCCCTTCGGCGTCCTCACGATCACCCAGTCGTTCATGTTGGGAACGGTGCCGTAGCAGCACGCCATCTGGTTCGCCATCAGCAGGAATTCGACGGCCTTCCCGTTGTCGAGCTTCGTGGGGAGCATGAACCCGGTCACGATGGCCTTCTTGCCGCTCCACGTCCTCACGATCGGCGGGATCTGGTCCTCCCCCGTTGGCGGCGGGCCCTTCGGATTTGCGAGGGGATCGTATTCCGGGGCGATGAACTTGTAGCCTGAGAGCCGGTCGAAGCCCAGCTTCAGGTAGCCGTTGTTAACTTCCGGCTCCGGGATCTGAGCCCGCGCGGGCGCGCCCCAGAGTGCGAGCGGGAGCACGGCGAGCGTCAAGAGGTAGGGCTTCACTCCCCCAACCTACCACAACGCCCGGGTTCGTCAAAGGGGCTATTGGCCCCGAGAAAACACGGCCCGCTATGAAAGCGGCGCCAGGTTCTCCGCAACCGGCAGGCGGTAGGCCTTGGCCGCCGGTACGACGCCGCCCAGGGCGCAGAGCAGGATCAGGCCCGCCGGCGCGAGGGCGAGGACCGGATGCAGGTCGGCCAGCGACAGCACGACGCCCGTCTGTGCCCGGATGATCCGCGCGACCGCCGCGAACAGGACGGCGTAGACCCCGAATCCCGCCACGGCTCCGAGCGCGCCGATGCAGGCCGACTCGGCGACGACCGCCCCGAACACCAGCCGGCGCCTCGCGCCAAGCGACCTAAGGATCGCGATGTCGCGCTTCCGGGCGTTCATGGAATTGTAGATGCTCGCCAGCACGGAGGCGGCCGCAACCAGCGCCACGATGTAGGCGACCAGCGCGAGCACCCGGTCAAACCAGCTGATCTTGCTGAAGAGGTCCGCGAGGATGGACCCGATGGGATAGGCCAGCGTCAGCCGGTTGCCCTGTTTGTTGATCATGATGTCCAACATGAAGCCGGCCGTGGGAGAGCGGAGCTTGATCAGCACCGCGCTGATGTCGGTTGCCGCCTTGGGATCGTGACCGCTCATCGTCTGGACCCCCTTGATCGGGATCAGTATCACCCGGTCCAGCGGCGTGTTCGTCGGCTTGAGGATGCCGACCACCGTGTAGGTCTCGGCGTGCTGGGCCGCCGGGTCGTAGGCGAGGCCGTGGAACGGGTGGAAGGAGTCCCCGACCCCGAGGCCGAGCCTGCCCGCGGCAAAGCTGCCCACCACCGCCTCCTTGGCGTCCCCGGTGAACAGCCGGCCTCCCGGCGCCACGTCGTAGTGCTTCCCCGGCGCGTACTCCACGTCGCTGAAGAGCCCGGGGACCGTCCCGACGATCCGGTACCCCCTGAGATTGTCGCCCACGGCGATGGGAATGGCCGCCTGGACCGCCGGATGCCGGCGGATGAACTCATAGTCCTGCCACGCAAGGTTCCCGGGCGAGGCCTCGAGGTGAAACACCGCGTTGAGCACCAGCTGCAGCTTCGAGCCGCGCGCCCCGAGGACGGCGTCGAAAGCCGTGGTCGTCTGGAGGAACGACTTCTGCGCCTGGGCCTTCACCATCCAGACGGTCATGAGGAGGCCGCCTGCGAGCGCCAGGCTGCCCGCCGTGACAAGGGTCGAGAGGGCGTGCTGACGCAGGCTCCGATAAACGATGAGGAGAAGCGTCATGGGGCGCCCTCCGCGGCGGCGGTGTTGAGGGAGGCGAAGTCCTGGACGCGGTCGAACTCCCTGAGCACGTCCTCGTCATGGCTCACGAGCAGAAGCGCGGCGCCATTCTCGCGGCACGCCTCGCGGATGAGCGCCAGAGACTCCCGGGAGTTGCGGCGGTCGAGGTTGCCCGTGGGCTCGTCTGCGAGCACCAGCGCGGGCCTGTTCGCGAGGGCGCGGGCCACGGCGACCCGCTGCTGCTGGCCGGTCGAGAGCTGCCTCGGGAAGTGCTCGAGCCTGTGGCCGAGGCCCACCCGTCCGAGGAGCTCGCGCGCGCGCCGGAAATCCGCACCCGCGGGGGAGAAGCTCATGCCGAGGACGACGTTCTCGATGACCGTGTAGCCCTGCAGCAGGTTGAAGGTCTGGAAGATGTACCCCAGCTTGGCGGCGCGTAGTCGGTCCCGGGCGGGCTCCGGAAGAGCCGCCATATCCGTCCCGTCGATGCCGATGATCCCCGAGTCGGCCGCCAGGATGCCCGCCACGAGGTTGAGGAATGTCGTCTTCCCGCAGCCGCTCTCGCCGCGCAGGGCGCGCTCCTCGCCCACGGCGAGCGAGAACTGCGGGATGCGGACCACCTCCACCCTCGCGCCCTCGGGCCCGGTGAATGACTTGCGGAGATCCCTGACGTCGAGCATGCCTCTTCAACCATGCGGTGATGCGCGAGAATGCCAAATGTTTTGCGCGGCCCGCGGAAACCGGGGAGGGGTTGCATCGGCGCGCGGAACCCGCAATATTGCTTCCATCACATGCCGAATGCCGCGAACGAGTTGCTGATCCTTGGGCTCCTCATCGTTGCAAATGGCATCCTGACGGCGGCCGAGACGGCCGTCGTGTCGGCGCGCAAGGCGAAGCTCAGGCGGATGGCGGAGGCCGGGGGGGAGGGGGCCAGGGCGGCGCTCGCCATAGCCGAGCATCCGGGCCGGTTCCTGGGGCTCGTCCAGTTCTGGCTCACCGTCACCTCCGTGATCGCGGGCGTCGCCCTGGTCGCGTCCGCCGCCCAGGGTTTCTCGTCCTTGTTCTCAAGGTGGCCCGCGGTCGCCCCGTGGGCCGAGGTGATCGGGCTGGTGGCCGGCACGCTGGTCATCAGCGCGCTCATGCTCTTCTTCGGCGAGCTCCTTCCCAAGCGGATCGCCCTCTCTAACCCGGAACGCGCGGCGGCGATCCTCGGCCCCGCCATGCGCACGGTCTCGCGCCTGGTGAGCCCGTTCTCGGCGATGCTTGGCACCGCCTGCGACGCCACGGCAACCTGGCTCGGCTTCAAGCCGAGGCCCGTGGCGGAGACCGTGGGCGACGAGGATGTGCGGGCGCTTGTCGAGCGCGGGCTCCACGCCGGAGTGTTCAAGCGAGCCAAGAAGGAGATGGTCGAGGGCGTGCTGTCGCTCGATAACCTCCCCATCACGGCGATCATGACCCCGCGCTCGAAGATCGTCTTCCTGAACATCGACGACAACGAGGAGACGAACTGGAGGAAGATCG
>CAYQOH010000008.1:0-25421 GCA_964419075.1 uncultured Opitutaceae bacterium
CCGACGGTGATCGACGGCATCAACAAGGGGGAGATCTTCCGCTTCGTGGCCAAGCCCTGGCTCAGGGAGGAGCTCCTGGCGACCGTCCGCAACGCCGTCCAGCGCAACGACCTCATCATGCACAACGAGGCGCTGCAGGCACAGACTCAGCAGCTGAACGCCCAGCTGATGGTCGCGAACAGCGAGCTGCAGCAACAGCTGAAGGACCTTGAGCAGAAGAGGCAGAAGCTTGACGCCGCAAACGGCGAGCTCGGCGCGCGCTTTGAGAGCTCGCTCGAGCTTTGCCGCCGGATCCTCACCGCCTTCGACCCGATCCTCGGCGGGCAGGCGAAGGCCCTGGTCGAGATCGCCGTCAAGATGGCTGACTCCGGGCACTTCTCGGAGGAGGAGCGACACGCGCTCTGCTCCGCCGCCTGGCTCTGCGACCTGGGCCTGATCGGCGTGCCCCGGGAGCTGCTTCGGTCGTTCCGCCGCACGCCCGAGCGCCTCACGGAGCGCGAGCGTGTCATGTTGCACAACCACCCGATCTACAGCCAGACGCTCGCCGCGCTTGTCGATCCGCGGGCGGACGTCGCCGAGGCCATCCGGGCGCATCACGAGTGCTTTGACGGGACGGGCTATCCCGACGGCATCGAGGGCAAGGCCATCCCGTGGACCGCCCGGTGCCTTGCGGTTGCGGTCGGCTTCGTCGAGTCGGACAGGCCGAAGCAGGCGACCATCGAGTCCATCCTTGCCAAGTCGGGCAACGCCTACGACCCGGAGGCCGTGCGCCTGTTTCTCAGGGTCACGCAGCTCGTGAACCTGCCGAGACAGGTGCGCGAGATCCTCCTCGGTGAGCTCGCGCCCGGCATGGTGCTCGCGAGCGGTATCTACAGCCCCCACGGGCTCCTGCTCGTCGGCGAGGGACAGGAGCTCGGCCCCGCGACCATCAACAAGATTCTGAGCCACAACGACGTTACCCCCATCGAGCAGCGCCTGCTGGTGTATTCCTGAGCCTTCGGGCGCCGCGCATGGAGTCCGCCGGTGGCGCCCCTGCGCCACGGGCCGCGAGCAAATCCGGTGTTTCAGTTAAAGTTCCCCCGTCGGGCGCCGAATTGGAGTTGCCGGCGATGACTGCGAGCCGAAACACATGCGTTCCCTGCATTTGCACACCGAACCGCCATGCACCCGGAGGGCGCTGGCTTGAGCCATGCCACGAGCAGAAGCCGCCAACTCCCCTTTCTTGCAGCGGGTCGTGATCGGCGTCGGGGACCTGGCGGTCTCGAGGAACCCCGACATCGTCCTTAGCACCTACGCCCTCGGGTCCTGCATCGGCGTCGTCGCCTACGACCCCTCCTCAGGGGCCGGGGGGATCCTCCACCTGATGCTTCCCGACTCGGGCATTGCTCCCGATCGCGTCTCGAGGCAGCCGGCCCTCTTCGCCGACACGGGTCTCGCCCTGTTCTTCGAATCGCTGGGAGCGCTCGGGTCCCGGGCCGCCACCGTCCACCTGCTGGTGGCCGGTGGCGCCAGCCTCTTCGGCGGGCCGGACCCGTTCCGGATTGGGGGGCGCAACACCCGGGCCACGCTCGACTACATGAGGGACAACGGCTTTGCGGTTCGCCACGCGATCGTCGGAGGCGGCGTGAACCGGGCGCTCCACCTTGAGATGGCGACCGGCATCGTGATCCTCAAGACCCCGCGCGAGGAAGCCTACTATGCGCTCGCGCCCTGATCGGGCACGCACGCGGGCCCGTGCTCGCGGGGCTGTCTAGAGAGAGACCGATCCGTTCGTGAGGTTGTCGCCAAGGCGAGCCGAGGCGCGCTCGAGAACGACCGGCAGGGCAGCCTCGAGGATCTCGGTAGTGAATCCCATCTCCTGAAGAAACGCCCCGTGGACCTCGCCCCGGTAGGCGTCCTCTCCGGCCCCCGGGCCCAGGGACGCCGCGAGGTATCTTGCCGCGCTCAGGTGCCCAAGCAGGCAGCGCACCTCCTCTGGGGCCCCGCCGGGCATCGCCTGGAATTCCACGGCCACCGCGAAAAGCTCGGGAAACCGCCACGTCCTGAGCAGGCGCGCCCCGACATCGGCATGGGTGAAGCCGAAGACCGCCTTCTCCGCATCCTCCCAGGTGCCGGACTGCCTCCCGCAATGGGCGCGCACCGCGTCGTAGAAATCGGCGCCGCTGTGCGCGAGCGCGAGCTTGCCGAGGCCGCACACGAGCCCGGCCGTGTAGGCCGATTGGGGCTCCATGCGCCCGGTCAGCTCGGCGAGCGCCTCGGCGGCCAGGGCCAGGCAGAGCGTGTGGCGGGCAAAGTCGCCGGGCTCCCACCTGAGCGCGCGCATCTGGCCCGTGTCCCAGCGGCTCACGAGTGCCAGGGCCGCCAGCCTGTAGATCTCACGCTCGCCGAGGCGGATGATGGCGTCCTCGACGGTGTCGACGGCAACCGCGCTGAAGAAGGCCGAGTTTGCCAGGCGCAGGGTCGCGGCCGCCAGTGCGGTGTCGAGCAGGATGATGGATTCGATCTCCTGCGCGGTCCCCTGCTCCTTCTGGAGCGCAACCACGAGTCGCGGCAGAAGGGTCGGGGCGCACGGCAGGCACACGGCGCTGGCGCACACCGCTTCGAGGGTCGGGGGTTTGGCGGCGGGCATGGTCGGATCGGGGCGGGATTAACCGGGCGTGCCGGCGCCGCGCATCAAACGTGGCAGCTTCCCGGTCCCCGGGCAACCACCCTGTGTGGTCGGTCGGGCCGCGGACGGCGAGCGCGCCGCCGTGCGGGACTGTTGGGATTCCATGGTTATGGGCATAGACGCCTCGCTAAGGCAGCGGTCTCTGATGGGGTATTCGGCGCAGTCGGCCCAATCTTGAGGGCAATCGTCCGCGCGCCCCAGGGCAATGGGGCGCCCATCGGCCGCCCCGCCGCTCAGAAGGCGGCCATCATCTCCCCGTGCGCCTTGTCGAAGCGGGCTAGGGCGATCGCCCCGCGCTTCAGGTGGCCCTCAAAGCGGATCCAGGACGCCTCCTCGTCCAGCAGGCCCTCCCGGTCGAGGACCCGGCTGAAGACCCGGTTCTTGGCGTGCTCGGAGCCGAAGAGCCGCAGCGACACGACGTCCCGTATCCGGCGGTCCGGATAGAGGTTCACCTTGATCCTGTTGTGGTCGTGACCCCGCTTGTGAATGGCCGCCAATGTCTTTGCCGAGGAGCGCAGCATGAACTCGTAGAGCCGGTCGTTGTCGACGGGACCCTCCAGGCGGCACCAGAGGTGGAATCCCCGGCCGCTCGCGACAACCAGCGGCTCGCACCCGAGGCCCTCGAGGTGCTCCCGCAGCACGCCCACGGCCAGCTCCATCTCGGGGATGATGGCCGTGTTGTCGGTCTTGTGGTTGTTGTCCAGGTTGAAGCAGAAAAGGTTGTTGGCCAGGCCGTCGAAATACAGGCAAAGGTTGCATTCCTTCTCGACGTGGGAGCGGAACAGGCCCGCCATCCGGTGCTCGGGGATGTTGGCGAGCTTGTACTTGTGGAGTAGCCCCGAGAGCGTGAGTTCTCCGTACTCGAGCGTCACTCCGTCCGACAGCAGCTCCTCCAGGTAGCGAAACCCGTGGCGGCGGGTCTCCACCTTCGCACGCTCCCTGGGCAGGCCGCCGTAGAACTCCCTAAGCAGGGTTATCCTTCGATCCATCGCCTCACCTCGTCGAACGTGCGGAAGGCCCGCGCGCAGTTGGCCTCGAGCGGCGCCCGGCGCTCGATGATCGGGTAGTACACCGCGACGCCGTGCCTGTCGCCGTGGGCGATGGTGAAGGGGTCGTCGTCCACGAGGTGCCCGATCCCCCAAGCCCTGCAGAAGACAATCTTGTTCCAGGCCATGAACAGGTGGTCGAACGGGATGCCGTTCTCACCGAGCCATGTTCTCGTGCAGGCATTGGCCCTCCTGAGGTCGCGGTGCGTGCAGATGACGATGCGCCAGCCGGCGGAGCGCAGCCAGCGCATGAAGTCGACGCCGTCGGCGCGCGCCCTCGAAAGCTCGTAGCAGCGCTGGTGAATCTTGTATTTGAAGAACGAGTATTCCGTGCTGAGGAGGTCGCTGTCCTCCCTCAGGCCGCTTCGCAGGCGCTCCACGTAGCCGTTGAAGACGGGCTCCGGGAGCGCGTACGAGCTGTCGTAGGCAAAGCTCGCCGTCTTCAGGGTCTGCGTGAAGTCGTTCAGCGTATCGTCCAGATCGACGGCTATGGTTTTCTTGGGCATTGCTGGCCGGGGCGTGGGCGCGCCGGCATTGGTTGGTATAGTATCTTGAAAATCAATAATTTATGCATCATTTATCCCGTGCCAAAGCCGAAAGCCCAGCTTGCCCGGCACAGGCCGCGAGCCCACCTAAACGAGGGCGCAAAAGCGGTAAAGGACCGCCCGTGGCGTGTCGATAACCTCTTGAGATCCGACGCCATGACAAACCCTTCATCCATCGCCGATTCGAGGGCCGGACTTGATCCGCTGCGGGAGTCCGGGTTGCTCCGCGACGTGCTCTGGGGCCAGCCGGTCTTTCGCGCCCCGCCGCTGAGGAGTCCGCAGTTTGTTGTCGACCCCCTTCCGTACCCCGCCCTGCTCGCCCATTGCCGGCGCCCGGGCGACCTGGCGACTCGATGGCCCCTGCGCGCGGCTTGAGCCGACCGCGAACGCAGCTCGCGCCGGCCCGCGCCTGCCGCGTCCGGCAAAGGAAAGAATTGCTGGTGGTTTCCGATTCGATTTCAATGGACTCTGTGTCTTCTCAAATGACGCCCGCGGTTGAATTGCGCACGGTCGGCCGGCTTGTCGCCGGACTTGCCGCAATCGCGTCGGCAATCACGTTGACCGGTTGGATGTTGCACACGCCGCAGCTGGCCGCGCTCGGGCTTCCCTGGCGGCCGATCAGCCAGGTCTCGGCGTTCTGCTTCATCCTGTCCGGATTGGCGCTGGTGATCTGGGGCGGAAGGCCCGGACGGGTCTTGTCCGGCGCCGCCTGGGCGTGTGCCCTTACCGTCGGGGTCCTTGCGATCCTGGGTGCAGTCGCCACCGTCCTTCACGTGAACACGGCGGCCAGCCCGCTGCTCAAGGGCTTGATCGGGGCTCCCCGGTACCTGCAGACGCCCGACGGAAAATACAGCTTCTTCCCTAACACGACGCTGCCGTTCCTATTGCTCGCCCTTGGCCTCATCGGGCTCGGCAGGTCGAGGAAGTCGGTGTACGACCTGTCCACCTGGCTGGGCCTGTCCGTCGCGAGCATCGCGCTTCATGTCCTGCTGACGTACCCGTTGGTGTCGGCGGCGGGTAGCGCGACGCAGATGGCGCCGGCCAGCGCCCTCTGGTTCGTCGTCCTCGGCTGCACGCTCGTGTTCACGCGCCTGGATCCGGCGATCCCCGTCGATTTCGGCCGCGACAACCCGATGGCGGCGATCGCCTGGAAGCTGCTGGTGATCGGGCTGCTGGTGCCCCCGTCCCTGTTCGCGTTCCAGGCGTGGTGGCTCTTCAGGCTTGGCGAGGAGATCCACAACCAGGCCGTCTACTTCGCCACGGCGTACTCCATGGCGTTCCTCGGCCTCATCGTCGTCCTCCTGCGGCGGATGGACGCCATCGAGAGGCACCGCAACGAGGTCGAGCTGTCCCGCAACGAGCTCCTGGCTCGGGTCCAGCAGCAGGCGGCAAACCTCCAGTTCGAGGTGGCCGAGCGCACGTTCGAGCTTCAGGAGAGCAGCGAGAGGCTGGAACTCGCCCTGCAGTCGTCCGCCTCCGGCGTCTGGGACTTCGACCCGTCCACGGACCGCGTCATCTGGAACGAGAGGCAGTGCACGATCTACGGCCTCACGGCGGAACAGTTCGACGGCCGGACCGAGACATGGCTGTCGCTGGTGCATCCGGAGGACCGCGCGACTGCGGAGGTGGCGCTCCAGCGCGCCGTGAGGTCCGGGGAGCACATCGACAGCGCCTTCAGGATCGTCACGCCGTCGGGCGCCGTCCGCCACCTCGAGTCCCACGGCTTCGCCCACCGCGACGGCAACGGGCGGTGCCTCCGGGTGGTCGGCGTGGATCGCGACGTCACGCACATGCGCGAGTCCGAACGTGCGCTCGTCTCGCTCGCCCAGCGCCTTCAGTTCGCCCTCGGCTCGGCGGGTTTCGGTGTGTGGGAGAGGGACTGCAAGACGGGCCGCATCACGTGGGACGACCGCATGCTCGAGATCAACGGCCTCCGGCGCCAGGACGTCAGCGGCAACGAGGATGACTTCGTGAACACGGTGCACCCGGACGACCAGATCGCCGCGCGGGAAGCCTCACTGAAGGTCCTTTCGGGCCGCACGGACACCTACGGAGACCGCTTCCGGATCATTCGTCCGGACGGGGCGGTGCGCTACATCGAGGCCCGCGGCTTCTTGCAGCGCTCGCCCGCGGGGGAGCCCCTGCGCGTCGTGGGCCTTAGCCGGGACATCACCTCCGAGAACGAGTTGCGCGAGCAGCTGCGGATCGCCGAGGAGCGCTGGCAGCTCGCGCTCACCGGCAACAACGACGGCCTGTGGGACTGGAATGTCGCGTCGAACGAGATGTACTTCGACGACCGATGGTCCGAGATGATCGGTTACGGCCCCGGTGAGATCCCGCACCACTACGGCGAATGGGAGAAGCGCCTGCACCCGGACGACCTCTCGGTCGCCATGGCGGCGATCGAGGCGCATTTCGCGGGAAAGACGCCGTTCTACCTCAGCGAGTACCGGCTGCGCCACAAGCTCGGGCACTGGGTCTGGATACTGGACCGCGGGAAGATCGTCTCGCGCAACAGCCAGGGCCGGCCGCTTCGTGTCGTCGGGACCCACACGGACATCTCGGAGAGCAAGGCCCTCGAGAAGCGCCTCCGCCAGTTTGAGGAGATGGCGCTGCAGATGGGCAGGCTCGCGCAGATCGGTCCCTGGGACTTCCAGGTGAGCTCAAAGAGGCTCACGTGGTCGCCCGAGCTGTTCCGGATCCATCACGCCGACCTCGGGTTCGAGCCCACCTTCGAGGGGATGCTGGCGTTCTACGAGGCGGAGGCGCAGGCGACCCTCAGGGAGGCCTTCGAGAAGGCCGTGCGACAGGGCACGCCCTTCGACCTCGAGCTGCCCCTCGCGACGGAGGGCGGTCAGCGGCACTGGGTGCGCTTCCTGGGGAAGGCCGAAAGCAAGAGCGGCTCGACCACGCACCTCTACGGCGCCGTGCAAGACATCACCGAGATCCGCGAGTCGGAGAACGCGCGCCGCAGGCTCGAAACCCAGCTATTCCAGGCCCAGAAGATGGAGACGCTGGGGACGCTCGCGGGCGGCATCGCGCACGATTTCAACAACCTGCTTACGGGCATACTCGGCTACCAGGAACTCGCCCTGGACACGCTGCCCGAGGACCATCCCTCCCGCACGTGCCTCGACGCGGCCCGCGGCGTCAGCATGAGGGCCCGGGAGATGGTGCAGCAGATCCTGACGCTGAGCCGACGGCCGGACAACGAGATGGTCACGGTCGACCTGCCGTATGTCATCGAGGAGGCCCGAAGGTTTCTGCGCACGACCGTTCCCGGGAACGTCAGCGTCGAGGCCGAGATTGCCCCTGGATGCGGACGAGTGCACGCGGAAGCGACGCAGATCCACCAGGTGCTGCTCAACCTGGGCCAGAACGCCGCGCATGCGATGGGAACCACGGGCGGGAGCATTCGGATCGCGCTTGCCCCGGTCGCGCTTGACGCGAATCAGGCCTCGGCCCTCGGGATCCTCGAGGCGGGGGACTATGTGCGCCTGTCCGTTAAGGACACGGGGCACGGCATGGACGCGGAGACCCAGAAGCGGATCTTCGACCCGTTCTTCACTACCAAGGGCGCCGGGCAGGGCACGGGCCTTGGGCTCTCCGTCGTGCACGGCATTGTGCGCGCGCACAGGGGCGCGATCACCGTTGAGAGCTCGCCTGGCAAGGGGGCGACCTTCTCGATATATCTCAAGTGCGTGGAGGGAGCCGCCGAGACGCAGGGCTCACTGAACAAGCCGGCGCCGAGGGGCTCCGGGGAGCTGATCTGCATCGTCGACGACGAGGATTTTGTCCTGAGCTGCGTCAAGAAGGCCGTGGACAAGCTGGGCTACCGTGCCGTCGCCTTTGATTCCCCCCAGCGGTGCCTTGAGGCGCTCCGCGGCGAGCACGCGGACTGCGCCCTGCTGGTGACCGACCAGACGATGCCCGAGATGACCGGCGCCGAGATGGCAGAGCAAGCCCGAGCCTTTGCCCCGAAGCTGCCGATCATCATCATGTCGGGCTATTTTTCGAAGATATCGCCCACGATCCTCGAGCGGGTCGACCGCGTCTCGCTCGTGTCAAAGCCGTTTACCTCGGAGGAGCTCGCCTCGGCCGTCCACAGCGCACTGCACCCCGAGACGAGGGCCCTAAGCTAGGCTCAGGCGCCCTGAAGCAGCCCGACGAATGGCTGCGGCGCCAATCCGGAGAAGGCGGCGACCGCGGTCCCGCGCAGGCCCATGATCGCGCGTGCGGCGCTCGCCGAGGCCTTGGCTGCGTCGGGTGGAGTGACGACCGCCGACGCGAGGTTCTCCTCGCCCACCGGGACCTCGGCGGACGCAATACCCACCATCGCCTGCGTCCGGTCCACCGCGCCGGTAGCGGAGCTCACCTGATGCACGGCGTCGGAGATCGCCTGGGGCACGCGCGGATCCGAGGCTCCCAATTCGAAGCTGCCCGACGCGTCCTGGCCCAGGAGCCTCAGGATCGCGCCCTGCCTCAAGTTTAACTCGTTGGCTCCGAGCGTGACGGATGGCTGTGTCGCAAGGCCCGTCGCGACCGTCGCGCTTCCGGACGAGGGGCCGAACATGTCGGATCCCCCGAAGACCGCTCCCGGGGACCCACTCCCGCCAATCTCGCCCGGCGTGCCGCCGACAATGGACCGCAGTTCCTCCTGGGCGGCTTCAAACCCCGATGCGGCGCCGTCCCGCACGTCGGCGGTCCCGCTCCGCGCCCGGGAGGATAGGCCGGCCATCTGCTGGAGAAGCTCGCTTAACCGCCCGACATAGCCGGAAGCCGCTTGGGCATAGGACGCGGCCGTCTGCAGCTCAGCGTGGGAGGCTGGGCTTCCCGGTTGGAGGTAGGCCCTGACCCCAGAGGCATAACCTGCGTCGGAAGGCGCCGGGGCCGCTGGAGCCTCGCTCGCAGCCGGATCCCGGGCGTTCAGCAGACCCTGGAGGGCCTCGCCGGAGGCCGCCTGGCTCGAAGCGACGTTCATGGCTGCTCCCTCTTTGGAAGGAGCAGGCCGTTCACGAGCGATTGGACGGACCCGTGATTGAGCGCCGCGTCCTTGTTGCTGGCCGCGATGTCCGCATGCACCTCCTTGCGGAAGATGGGAATCTCGCGGGGAGCGACGATGCCGATCTTGACGACGTCTCCGTCGATGCGGTTGATGCGAATCTCGATCGAGCCGCCGATCAGGATCGCCTCGTTGACCTTTCTCGTAAGTACAAGCATGGCGGGGATCAGGACGGGCCAACTTCGGCCTTCGAGGGAGCTATCAACGGGTGTCTGGCGCGGTACAGGGAGTAGTTGGCAATGACGAGCTGGCGCCCGATTCGGGTTCGACGGTTAACCACGATCGGCCCGATCAGGTTCACGGTCGCCTCCTCCGGAGTCCCGGGTCTCATCGTTAGGATCGTGAGGATCATCGCCTCGGAGCTGTCCCCAAGTTCCAGGGAGGCCGCGTCGTTGTCGAAGAGCTCCGGCTCGTAGCCCGGGATGAGGCCGCCCGGCTCCATGACCACGAAGCTGATGCACTCCTTTTCGTTGCGCAGCCTCATCCGCATGAACGGATGGCCGTCCTGGTCACGCAGGAGCTCCGCCTGGGTGTAGTCGGGGAATCCAACGATTCCGTAGGGGAGGCTGAATTTGTCGACCGCGGGCGCGTCGTTCCCGTACGAAGGGCGTTCAGTGATTACTTTCATCGATGGGCGGTTTATGCGGCTGTGGAGCTGAGATAATTCAACAGGGAGGTCTGCATGACGCGCGCCGCCGATGCCAGCACCGCCTGGTACGACGTCTGCGCCTCGGTGAGCTTCGTGTCGGTCGTCGCGATGTCGGCGCTCGAGTTCGTCGTGATGATCGAGCCGAGATTCTGCTGCAGGGCGGTGGACTCCGCCTGCTCCGACTGGATCGCCGACTGGATGGCGCTGCTTTCCGCCGTGGCCGAGATCAGCGTGTCACCCGAGTCCGAGAGCTGGGTCTGCGCCGTGGCCACCCCCGCGGTGTCACCGCCCTGAAGGGCCGTGCGGAGCGAGATGAGTTGGTTCATGAATGCCGCCATTGCCTGGTTTGTGGCTCCCGAGGTGTTCGCGGCAATGCTTGCAGTCGCAGACACGGGTATGGGCGCCTGGGAATTGTTGCCGACATAGGTGACCGCCGAGATCTGGCCCTGAGCGTCCCGGGTCACCTGAAACGGCGCCTGATTCACGGCGGTGCCCGCGTAGAGGTAGTTTCCCTCGAACTGGCTGTTCCCCATCTGCAGCGCCTGCTCGAGGTAGGATTCGATCTGGGTCGCGTAGGTAGGGAACTGTTCCGATGCGTTTGCGCCCCCGGTAGCTTCCAGCGCCACCTCGTCGACCGCGGTGGATATCTTGTTGAGCTGAGAGAGTCCCGTGTAGGACGCCTGGCTGATCTGCAGGGCCGTGTTGGCATTTGACGCGAACTGCGACGTCTGCCGGCCCTGGCTGATCAGATTGAGCACGCTCGCCATCTCGGTGGGGTTGTCGGAAGGCTCGGTGAACTGGAGGCCCGTGGACAACTCCGTCTCGAGCCCGTTCTGCGTGGCGTCCAGGCTTTGGATCTGGTTGGCCATGTTGCCGAAGATGGTGGCGGTAGCGATTCGCATGAGGCGAAGGGGTTAGCTAGTTGACGCTTCGAAGGTCGCTTAACTCCGTTCCCAGCATCTGGTTAATGATATTGAAGGTCTCGGACGCGGCCACGTAGGCCTGCTGGAATTGCACGAGGTTCGACATCTCCTCGTCCATGTTGACGCCGCTGATGCTCGCGCGCTGGGTCTCCAATAGGGTCTGGACGCTCGCCTGGTCGTCGAGGTTGGACGTGACGGATGAAAGGCTCTGGCCAAAGGTGCCAACCGAGTTGGCGTAGAATGATGAGAACGTCCCGTCGATCGCATCGCCAGATGCGGTGGCGAACCGTTTGTTTGCAAGCGCGGCCACGGCGGTGGCGATGGCATTGTCCCCCGCCCCCCCGGTCCCCGCGATCAGGGTCGTGGCCGTGAGGCCCGGATCGAGCGCAATGGTGCTCGCCGTCATCCCGATCGAATTGAAGAAGTTGCTTCCGGTCCCGGACGGATTGTAGGCGGAGTTCACCGAGGTCACGATCTGGCTCGCGAGCCTGTCCATGTTCGTGCGAAGCGTCTGGATCGGCCCCGTCGATGCAGCAAGCTCACCATGAATCGAACCCGAGGAAAGGGCGAGTGCGGCCGCCGGCAGCCCGCCGGTGACGGTGCCGCCTGAATAGCTCAGGCTGCCCTGGACCGAACCCAACTGCACGAGCGTAATAGGGCTCCCGCCTGAGCCGGGGGTCGTCACCGTGTCCTCGCCGTTGCTCTGCTCGGTCACGTTGACCGGAAGGATGGCGGCAAGCTTCTCGAGGTCGGCCTCGCGGCTGTCGCGCAAATCCACGGCCGACCCGGGATTGTTCACCTCAGCGGCCCCGATCTTCGTGTTGAGTCCGGCGATCTGGCCGAGCAGCGCATTCGCGTTCAAGATGTCACTGTTCACCTGCGCCCCGATGTCCGTCTGCACCTGGGAGAGGTTGTTGTCTATGGACTGGAAAGTCTGGGAAAGCGTGGTCGCCTGCTCAACCAAGGCGTCCTGCGTGCCGCTATCCGCGGGCTGGGCCGCAAGCGCCTGGAAGGCGTTCATGAAATTATCAAGTGCGGCCGCCAGCCCGCCGTCACCGGTCGTCGTCGAGCTGTCGGCCGCGGACGTCGAGCCGCTGGTGAGGGTCTGGCCCAGACTGGCCTGCGCCTGCTGAAGGAAGCCCTGCTCCGCGGTGCTCGAGGAAGTGAGGCCGATCTGCGTGATCACCTGCTGGTTCAGGAGTGAGTCGGTGTCCTGCTGCACGCTCAACGCCTGGAGGCCCAGAGACTCCTCGCCCTGGGGCGTCAACACCTGGCCCTTGCTTCCGAAGACGACGTGCTCCCGTGAATAACCCGGGTTGTTCACGTTCGCGATGTTCTTCGACGCGACCGAGATGGCCACGCTCTGGGCGCTGAGCGCCTGGGCCGTGGATTGAAGGGCGGAGAATAGTCCGGACATGGTGAGGGGATTCAGCCTTCGGCGGCAAACGCCGAGGCGCGCGGGAAGGGCGCCACGGTGACGCTTCCCGCGTTCGAGTAGGTCTTCGTAAAGGATCCCGGGCGGAAGCGCCGCAGAAGCTCCTGATGGGTCTCGATCGTTCGAATCAGGAACAGCCGGTTGTGGCGGGAGATGCGGCGCACGCGCCTGACCAGCCGGTTCAGGTCGTCGACGAGCGCCTCGATGAGCGGGCGCGCCTCCGCGGGCACCGCCGGCAGCAGCGAACGAATAGTCGAGGCTTCCGCAAGGCCCTGCGCCCGTGCAAAGTCTCGCGTTGTGCCCTCGCGGGCCCGCCTGCTCTCCGCGACAATTCTCACCTGCTGGTCGATCTCGTTGGTCGTGCGGAGCACGTCCGCGGCCTCGCGCTTGAGCAGGTGCGCCTGCTGCTCCTCGAAGATTTGCACCAGGCGGCCGTATTCGGCCACCTCGGTCCGCAGGCTCTCGGCAAGAAGTTGCCAGAATTGATTCACTTCGCGCCCTCCACGGGCAGGCTGCCCGGCTTCGTGTTGGCGCTAGGGGCGAGCTGCCGCTCCAGGATGGACGACAGACCGAGCCCGCCACCCTTGGCAAGGCTCTGCGAAAGGGCGTCGGTCAGCATGTAGCCGTAGACATCGCTGCCCGCGCTGCTGCCCATCATGGAACCCACGCTCTTGTCCAGGAACTGCTTTAGCAGCACCGACTCGAACTGCTGCGAGACGACCTTGGCCTGCGCCTTCGGCGATTCGCCCGCCATATGGAGTTGCCCGACAAGGTCCGGTGCGAGCGCGGCGGCGGCGTTGATATGTGTGACTTGCATGATGGTCAATTGATGACCAGGTCAGCCTGGAGCGCTCCCGCGCGCTTGAGGGTCTGGAAGATGGCCATCATTTCCCGGGTCGAGACACCGAGCGAATTGAGCGCGGAGGCGAGCTGCTCGATTGTCGGCAGCTCATTGATGACGATCAGGCTTCCCTTGATCTCCGTGGCATTTGTCTGCGTGCTCTGCACCGGCGTCGTCGTGCCCTGAGACAGCGGGGCCGGCTGGCTCACGCCCATGTTGGATGAAATGGTGATCGTGAGCGACCCGTCGGCGACCGCGACCTCCGATATCCGGACGGTCGACGTGGCCACAATGGTCCCGGTGCGCTCGTTGATCACGATCCTCGCAAGCGTGTCCGGGGTGACCTCGATCATGCCGAGGTCCGAGATGAACGACACCTCGTGACCCGTGTAGCGCGTCGGGAGGCGGACTTGTACGGTCGCCGAGTCGAGTGCCGACGTGGACAGCGGCCATTCGCTGTTGATCGCGTCCGCCATGCGTGCCGCGGAGGTGAAGTCGGGATTGTGCAGGAGGAGCCTCATCGAGCCGTTGTGAACGAACTGCGCCGGGATCTCGCGCTCCACGATCGCCCCGTTGCTGATCGTGCCCACCGTTGGATGGTTCTTCTGGACCGTCGCACCCCCGGGACCGCCCTGGCCCCCGAGAAACCCGCCAATGGCTATAGGCCCCTGCGCCACGGCGTAGGTGTGCCCGTCCCCGCCGAGGAGTGGCGTCTGCAGGAGTACCCCGCCCTGCAGCGCCTTCGCATCCCCAAGCGAGGCCACCGTGACATCGATTCGGGCGCCGGATTTTAGAAAGGCGCTTATGTCGGCCGTGACCATGACCGCCGCCGTGTTCTTGGCGGTGACGTCTTGCTGAGGGTTGACGGTGATTCCGTAGCGCTGGAGCACGTTGGCTACGCTGTGAAGCGTGGCGTTCGGGTTGCTGTCGCCGGCCCCGGCAAGGCCTACCACGAGCCCGTAACCGACGAGCTGGTTGTCCCGGTCCCCCTCGATCAGCGTGATGTCCTTGATCCGCGCCGCCTGCGCCGCGGCGCCGTACAGCGAGCAAAGGAGGAGAGCCGCCGCGACACGGAGAGGGAGTGTCGAGGAGAACCGAGATGGGAGGGACAGATTCATGGTGTGGGCGACCTTCTCGGGCTAGAAGGGTCGGAGCATATCGTAGACCCGCTGCAGCCAGCCGGTCTTTTCCGCGTCGACAAGGGTCCCCTTGTTCACGAATTCCACACGCGCCTCGGCGATGCTGCTCGAGAGGACCGTGTTGTTGCTGGCAACGTCATCAGGGCGCACGAGGCCATGAAGGACCACGTACTGGGTCTCCCCAGAAAACGACACGAGGCGCACGCCCTCGATGACCATGTTCCCGTTGGGGAGCACATCGGTCACCAGGACTGCGGCCTGGGACGTGACGCTCTGCGAGTTGCTCACCTGCCCGCCGCCCGTGTAGTCGGATGCCCCGGTGACCGCGAGGTTGGGAAGCTGCCCCGCGTGCGTGCCAAGGCCGCTCACGGCTGGCGGGAAGATGAACTGCTGAACGGCGTCGTTGATGCTGGATTTGCGCGACGACTGCTTGTTCTGCGTGCTCGAGGCGTTGGCCGACTCCTGCACGAGGACGGTGAGGATATCCCCGGTGTGGGCCGCCTTGTGATCGGCGACCATCCCGACGCCGCCCGCGGGCCAGATCGAGCCCGCCTGGAGCGAGACGGCGCAGCCGGCGACAAGCACGGCGAGAACGCTGATGGTTGCGTGACGGGTCATGTTGATTAGAGGCGGACTTCGACGCGGCTCTCCCCGACGACAAGGGCGGGGATGATCTTGAGCGATTCGGGGTTGCGCACGGTCACCGTGTCCCCGAGCGCCCCGTTTTGGAGTGCGAGGCCCTTCAGCGTGACCCGCAGCAGGCCCTCCCGGGCCGACACCTCGACGATGTCGCCCTTCTTCACCAACGGCCGGTGCCCAACGTCCGCCCATGTCAGCATCGCCCCGGCCTGGATCGAGCGAGAGAGGACAAATTCCGTGTCGGGTGTTCCCACGGGAACTGCATTCCTCATCCGGAACGAGTCAATGCGCCGCGCCTCGATGAGCGAGGTGTCGAGCGCCGCACCCGCCGCCATCGGCTCGCGGGCGAACCAGGCGTCCGTCCAGAGCGACGCCCGCAGGATGACCGTGTCCTCGGCGACGACCTTGGAATCGGCGGCCACCCGGAAACGGACGACCATCGAGGCTCCTGCGCTCGATGGATACTCGACGATCGCGATGCCCCATACCTTGGCCAGCCGCATCGGCGCGGTCCAGGGATTCGCAAAGCTGAGCTGCAGGTCGCCGACGAGGCCGAAGCGGGACTGGAGGTTGGACGTGAGCGCCGCCAGCAGCTGGTCAGGCGAAATCGGTGTCTCGGCGGGCTCCGCTCCGGCGGCAGGCGCGGCGAGGGCCGCCGGGGCCACGGGCTCTCCCGCGAACGCAAACGGGCACGCGACAAGGAGGAGCGCGGGCGCCAGACGTTTGAGCAGGGCGATCATTGCTTGATGTTATTCACGTTCTGAAGCATCTGGTCCGAGGCCTGGACGGACTTCGAATTGATCTCGTACGCCCGCTGGGCGACGATGAGGTTCACCATCTCCTCGACGATGCTGACGTTGGAGCCCTCGATGTAGCCCTGGACGATGGTCCCATACCCCTGCAGGCCGGCCTGGCCCGTCTGCGGCGAGCCGCTCGCGAGGGTCTCGTCGTAGATGTTGCCGCCCATGCTGTCGAGGCCTGCCGGGTTCGCGAATCGCGAGAGCGTGAGGGTGAAGGTCTGGCTTCCATTGGGCCCCTGGACCGTCACGTCCCCGCCCTGGTCGATGGTGATCGACGTCGCCCCGTTCTGGATCGTCTGGAAACCGCTGAGAATGGGCATGCCGTCGGCGGTCACCACCTGGCCCTGTGCGTTGAGCTTGAAGGACCCGTCGCGCGTGTAGCCGATCGTCCCATCCGGCTTCTGAACCGCGAAGAAGCCGTCCCCCTGGATAGCCAGGTCGAGCTGCTGCCCGGTCTGGCTCAGCTGGCCCTGCGTGAAAACCTTCGAGGTCGCGGCGGCGCGGGTTCCATTGCCGACCTCGATCCCGTTCGGGACGACGTTGCCGCTACCGGCGTCCGCTCCGGCGGCCCTCGTCTTCTGGTAAAGCAGGTCCTGGAACTCGATCTTGCTGCGCTTGAACCCCGGCGTGTTCACGTTCGCCAGGTTGTTGGCGATCGTGTTGAGGTTCAGCTCCTGGGCCTCCATGCCGGTTGCCGCCGAGTAGAGGGATAAGTTCATGTTTCGTGCCGGTTAGCGCTCAGCCAAGCGCATCCATCGTCTTCTGCGTCTGCTGGTCCGCGTTGCTGATCACTTTCTGGTTGGCCTCGTAGATCCGCGACACCTGGACCAGGTTCACCATCTCGAAGAGGGGCGACACGTTCGACGACTCGATGTACCCCTGCAGGACGCCGGGATGATCGGCCGCCTTTGGATCCGCGGCCGGGCCCGCCAGGAGAAGCCCGCCCGAGATCGGGACTAGGCCGCCCGTGTTAGAGAACGTGGTGACGGAGAGACGCGCAACCTGCGTGTCGCCCTGTGAAATGGCGCCGTCCTGGGTGATGCTCACCGGGCCCGCCGCCTGCGAGAGGACGATTGGAGAGCCGCTTTCGCTCAACACAGGGTAGCTCGAGCTGTTCACGAGCGTCCCGTCCGACCTCTGGCTGAATGAGCCGTTGCGGGTGTAGGCGTGGGTGCCATCGGGCAGCTGGACCTGGAAGAAACCCGAACCCTCGATGGCCAGATCCAACGGCTTGCCCGTCGGCTGGGTCTCGCCCGCCTTGAAGCTGATGCCGTTCGCCGACGTTGGAAACGACGCAGGAACGTTGGACTCCGATCCGTGCGCCCCGTTGGCCCCAACCGTGAACTGGCCATTGTCCTGAGCTGAAAAACTGACCGTGTGCCCGCGGTAACCGGGCACCTGGCTCGAGCTGATATTCTGGGAAACCGCCTCCTGCCAACGTTCGAGCGCAGAGAGTGAGGCTGCGCTTTGGTAAACCCCAATGTTCATTGGCACTTTAAAAGCACCATGTATGCCAGAATCCCTCCTCGTTGTTCATCAATCAGTTACCAATCTTATGTTTTCTTGGGGCAAATATTGCCGCCCTGTGCGCGGCGCCTAGGCGGAATAAAGGCACTCCACCTCAAGGCGTTCGCCGCACGAGCACTTTACAATCAGCCGGACAATCTTGTCGCCCTCCTTGACGACCTCGACGCTGGGGCCGTGCGCCGGGCTCTGGGCCGTGTGAACCATGCCCGGAAGGCAAACTGGGGCGTTGGATCGGGGCGCCTCCAGGGCGGAGACTTCGGCAGATTTGCGCCCTTTGAGGAATGGGTTCATGATGCGGGAGGGTTGAAGCTGACAGCGGGTGCCGCGGCGCGCGCGGGCCCTGAAATGGTGGCCCTCGCCGGCGCGGGGACCGCGTTGCCGGCCGGGGCCGCGGCGGCTTCGCTGGCGACCTTGGTGTTCGGGGAGAGCGACAGGCTCAGCGTGATCCGCTGGTTTGACTCGGACTGGGGCGGCTCCCCGTCGACGGGCCGGGTGTCCGCGTATCCCGTGACGCGTTCGATGCTCGCCTGGTCCACGGCGTAGTGAACCAGGCATCTCCTCGCCGCGTTCGCCCGGTCGGCCGACAGCTCCCAGGCGGTGTAGTTGTCCCTTGGGAACTGGATCAGCGCGCGCGTGTGCCCATCGATGATCACGCGGAAATGATGCCGCTCGATCAACCATGCCAGGTTCTGCATCACGAATTGGCCCCACTGTGTCAGCTCTGTCGTCTTGTCCTCAAAGAGGGGCCGCCGTGCGCGGTCGAAGAGCGTGACCCGCAGCCCGTCGGAGGTGACCTGGACATCGATCGCCTTTTGGTCGAGGTCGTCGTCGACCCTGAGGAGCCGCTTGTAGTCCGCGGCCACGGAATTCAGGAAGTTCAGCTCGATCTGCCGGGCGTCCGACGCGGACTTGGAGCGGCCCGACGCGCTCTCATCGTTGTCCTTCTTCCCCCCGGAGCCGTCTCTCAGCTCCTTGTTGAAGGGCATCATCCCTGAATGGTCCTCAAACGGCGAGTGGAACGGCTGCTGGAAGTAGCGCGACGTCGCGAGCAGTATCTTCTTATCCTGGGCGGAGATCCACAGCACCATGAATAGCGCCATCATCGCCGTGACAAAATCGGCATAGGCGACCTTCCATGCTCCGCCGTGATGGGCTGCTTTCTTGGACATGGCCTACGCGGGTGCCGCCTTGACGGCGGCGAGGGCCTTGA
Organism: uncultured Opitutaceae bacterium; assembly: GCA_964419075.1. GTDB lineage: Bacteria > Verrucomicrobiota > Verrucomicrobiia > Opitutales > Opitutaceae > Palsa-1447. The sequence continues at coordinate 18,485 of CAYQOH010000008.1, forward strand.
TCGCGAGCTCGAGTTCCTCGGCTCCCGGTTTCACCGACGAGTCTAGGGACCGCCTCGCGATCTCGACTGCGGTCTGCGGTGCAAGCCCCTTGGCAAAGCTTGCCACCGCGTGCTTTATGCAACGCAGGCAGAGCGAATCCGCCGCTTCGTTGAATTTGATCCGGTTCGCAAGCGGGTTCACGAAGCCATAGGCTGCGAAGATGCCCAGCAGCGTGCCGGTGAGCGCCGCGGCCACGCGCTCTCCAACCACCTCGGGTCCGTCGGCGATCGCCGCCATCGTGTTGATGATTCCGAGGACGGCCGCGACGATGCCGATGCCCGGAAGGGAGTCGCCGACAAGGTTGAGGATGTGAACGGGTTGCTCGGCCTCCATCTCCTTTGACTCGATCTCGGCATTCATGAGGCTCTCGAGCTGGTCGGGCTTGATCTTCCCGTCGATGATCGGCTTAAGGCTGTTGCAGAGGAAGCTCAGGCGCTCGGGATGGTTCAGCAGCGAGGGATACTTCATGAAGATCGAGCTCTTCTGCGGGTCCATCACGTGCTCCTCGAGCGCGATCAGGCCATTCCTGCGTCCGAGCATCAGGATCTCGTAGAGGAGCTTAAGGAGTTCAAAGTAGTCCGACTTGGATGGCGTCCGGCCCGTGATGACGATCTGCGTCTTGTGTACAATCGCCTTTAGCACATGCCCCGGGCTCGCGATCACAAGGACGCCGCCAGCCACCCCGAAGATCACGACAAACTCCGACAGGTGCATGAGCACGAGTGGTTTTCCGCCCGCCAGCATGAACCCGCCGAGCGTCGAGCATAGGACGAGCAGCGCGCCAAAGATTGCGAGCATGCGGCGTGACCTCCGCCGCGATCAACGATTCCTTGCTCGGCCCAGGAAGGCCCGCAGCCCAAGGATACTCTGCGAGTGTATCTGGCAGATGCGCGACTCCGTCAGACCGAAGACCGCGGCGATCTCGGCAAGGCGCATATTTTCGAAGTAATACATGGCTAGGATCTTTCTAGGGATATCGGGCAATTCGGAGATTCGTTGAGTGAGAAGTTCCACGAGCTCCTGTTTTTCGACCTTCTCGCGGCCCGTCACATCCGACTCGTCCGCCAGAAGTTCATGCAGTGAAGGGCCTTCGGATTCTCCGTTGTCACCGACGTGGTCGATTGCGATGAAGGTAACCGGACGGGATTCATCCAGCCATTCTGCGTACTGTTGTTTGCTCATTCCGAGGTCATTGCAGATCTCGTCCGGCGTCGCCGCGCGGCCAATGCGTTGCTCCAGGGCGTTGATCGAGTCCTTGTGCTTGCGGGCGCGCGCCCGGACCCGGCGCGGGCACCAATCCATCCGTCTGAGCTCGTCCAGGATCGCGCCGCGGATGCGGGTCGCCGCATACCCGGCAAATGTATTGTCTTGGTCCGGGTCGTACTTGCGAACGGCCGCCATCAGCCCGGTGATGCCGACGCTGTAGAGGTCGTCGGGGTCGACATGGGTCGGCAGGGTGATCTTGATGCGGTCGACGACGCTTCTGACGAGCGGCAGGTAGCGCTCGATCAGCTCCTTTTCATCGAATGCCCCCGATGAGACGCCCTGATAAGCGCGCCACGCAGCGGCAGGCGATGAGGTTTCGTTTTCGTGCGTCGATGCTGGAACGGCTGTGCTCATAAGGTTCATAACGGGTTAGGCTTTCTTTTTGGCTTCCGCAGTGGCCTCGGCCGCGTGTTGGCGAGCGACCATGGTTTCCCTCATGCCCCGAAGGGCGACAAACCAGAGCCATCGGAAGAGAATGGCGCCGACAAGGCACCCCACCATGGCGTCGCGAAGAATGACATCGGGGGCGCGGTCGGCAGACCACCCGGCAACGATCGCCGTGAGGAAGCCGGTCAGACCCCCGGATAAGAATATGAATTTCATGCGTGAGTGGCCCTTTGCGCGACGGCGCGCCCGCTCGCGTTTGATCCCCCGGTCGGGTCGTCCGCATCCGATGCGGTGCCCGACGACGCCAGAGTCCGGCGGATGACCGAGCCCAACACGTCCTCCTCGCAATCCCCCGTCAGCGACGGGCCCGTGGCGAGGAAGAGCGGCTCGAGTCCCGAATCCCCTAGGTATTCCCAAACCCGGCCCCACTGCTGCACTTCGTCCAGATGGGAGAAGACGACATGGGTCGCCCCTATGTCCCGTCCCGACGCGTAGGCCAGCCGGAGGGTCTGGTGGTCGTAGGCCAGGTTGAGCACAAGCACGCGCTGGGATACCTTCTCGCGGTCGAGGAACTCGCCAATCTGCGCGTTCTCCGAAGGATCCCTGAGCGAGATCGCGGGCATGTCGAAGTAGACGAACCCGCCCGCCGCCGCCGGCTCGGAATACGCGGGAAAGCGCCCGTAGGGAACGCCCAGGGCCTCGCAGAACATGGGCAGGGAACCGACGGGATTGGGCCGGTCGAATTCGGCCACGACCACGCGGCCCGGGCGTTGGTTTCTGAGAATCTCCACACCGAGCCACTTGCAGAGGGCCGTAGTCCGTCCGGATCCCGACGTGCCAATGAAAGCCGCTCGGTCGAGCGTCCGCCGGCTGCTCCCGCGGTCGGCGCTGCGCTCCAGGCGCAGGCCCACCTCGACCAGGGCCCGGTGCAGCGGAAGCGCGAGCAACTCCGGCCACGTCGGATCGCCCTGAAGGCGGCCGAGCGCGATGTCGGAAAGGCCGGAGCGGCGCAGCAGGGACGGCAAGGACGGGCCCGCGCCCCGATCGGCCTTCGGGAAGGACTCCTCGTTCGGCGCGGGAGGTGGCATCTCAGCCGCCTCCGGCAGGGTGTCGGGGTCGGGATCGACCTGGGCTATGACTTCGAGGCTTGGAGAACCCCAAAGGCGCCTTAACCCCGAGGCCTCGACCGTCCTCACCGAGAGGACGTGCGCCCGAGGACCGAGGCGGTCGCGGATAATGGTGGCGGCCTCGTCGGCGGACTTGACGACAAACCGGTAGGAGGGCCCAGAGGCAGGAGGTGTGAACGTCGGCATCGGGGGCTCCTTAGGCGGCGGCCTTCAGCGCCAGGTCAGCGCGGGCCAGGTGGGCGGGAAGTTGAATGACCCCGGCGTTTTCCACTTCGGTGGCCGCCGGCAGCTCCTGGAACGCGAGGACCACGAGCTTCGGGAACGAGGGCTCGAGGAACCGCCGGATCGCAAGCCGGACCTCCGTGGACACCATCAGGACCATCGGGACATCGGGGGAGCATGCCCCGGTGCGCCTGCCCAGCTCCTCGACAAGGAACCGGCCGGTCGCCGGATCGAGCGCGAGGCCGACCTCTGTCGGGGAGCGGTGGATCTTCCCGACAAGGAGCTGCTCGAGGCGCGGATCTAGCGTGAACGCCTTGACCACTCCGGCGCGGCTCTCGTATGCCGGCACAAAGTACATGCCCAGGCGCCTGCGGGCGAGTTCCGAGAGGTCGTCGGGGTTCTTCGACAGCGACGCGAAGTCCGCGACGCACTCGAGGATAAGCGGCAGGTTCAGGATGGCGACGTTCTCGCGCAGGAGATTCTGGAGCACGCGCTGGATGATCCCTACGTTCACGAGGTCCGGGATGAGCTCCGTCACCAGCGCCGGGTGGGACTCCTTCATGTGGTCGAGCAGGAACTGAACGTCCTGGCGCCCGAGGAGCAGGTGGGCGTTCGCCTTGAGCGACTCGGAGAGGTGGGTGATCAGGACGGACGCTGCGTCCACGATCGTGTAGCCGTTCAGCTCGGCGTTGCGCTTCTCGGCCTCGTCGATCCATGTCGCGTCGAGGTTGAAGACGGGCTCCTTCGTCGGCACCCCCGAGAGCCGGGCCGTGCTTCCCGACACGTTCATCGCTAGCCAGCGGCCGCTCATCAGCTGGCCCTTCGCGATCTGCCGCCCGCGCAGCAGGAAGCGGTACGCGTTGGACTCGAGCTCGAGGTTGTCGCGCACCGAGATCGGCGGCACCACGACGCCCTTTTCACGGGCGATCGCCTTGCGCGCGCCCGTCACGCGGGCCAGGAGGTCGCCGCCGGTCTTCGTATCCGCAAGCGAGAGGAGCCCGAGCCCGATCTCGATCGTGAACATATCGACCTCGGTAAGCCTGCGAACGTCGTCCGCGGGAATCGCATGCTGCGCCGCGGGCGCGGCGCCCGATCCCTTCCCTGCTCGGCCGCCCTTCGAGCGGCCCCCCAAAGCCACGGCGCCGGTCCCTGTTTGCGCCTCGGCCGGCGCCTTGAAGGTGCGCGCCGTGAACGCCGCAAGGCCCGCCAGCATGAAGAAGGGCACCATCGGCATCCCCGGCATCAGGCCAAACAGCGCCAACACCGCCGCAGCGATGGCGAGCGCCCGCGGATACCGGAATAGCTGGCCCGCCATCTGCGCGCCGAGATTTGTGCTTCCCGAGGCCCGGGTGACGAGGACGCCAGCGCCGACGGAGATGATGAGCGCCGGGATTTGCGAGACCAGCCCGTCTCCAATAGATAGCAGCGTGAACTTCTGAATCGACTCCGGAAGCGAAAGGTCCATCTGGAACACCCCGATCGCGAATCCGCCGAAGATGTTCACCAGCACGATCATGATCCCGGCTATCGCGTCGCCCCTCACGAACTTGGAAGCGCCGTCCATCGCCCCGTAGAAGTCCGCCTCCTTCTGGATCTTCACGCGGCGCTCCGTCGCCGTTACGTCGTCGATGATGCCCGCGTTGAGTTCCGCATCGATCGCCATTTGCTTTCCCGGCAACGCATCGAGCGTGAATCGCGCGGACACCTCGGCGATCCTTCCCGCGCCCTTCGTGATGACCACAAAGTTGATCACGACCAGGATCACGAAGACAACGACGCCGACGATGTAATTGCCCTGTATCGCGAAATGCCCGAAGGCGTTGATGATCTGACCGGCGTAGCCGTGGACCAGGATCTGGCGCGTGGAGCTTATATTCAGGGCCAGCCTGAACAGCGTCAGGCTCAGGAGCATCGTCGGAAACCCCGAGAACTCCGGCGGATCCTTCACGTAGGTGATTGCCAGTAGGACGAGGATCGACACGCCGAAATTCAGCGCCAGCAGCAGGTCGAGGAGAAACGGCGGTACCTGCAGCACCAGCAGCATCACGGTGCCGAACAGGGCGAAGGCGAAGAACAGGTCTGCGCGCTGAAGAAGCCGGGCTATCGTGCTGTTTGAGCTCGTGGGCATGGCGTCAGGCAGTCATCTCGAGCCGCAGCGACTTCAGGCGGTGGAAATAGTAGCGGTGGGTCCGGTAGACCACGGCGAGGATCTGCGCCACGGCCTGGTACAGTTCGGGCGGGATCTCCTCCCCCACCCGGCCCATTGAGAAGAGGAGCCGCGCGACGGGCTTGTTCTCGACGGTCGGCACCCCATGATCGCGCGCTAGGTCCTTGATGCGCTGGGCGAAACGGTTCTCGCCCTTCGCAAGCACGACCGGAGCCTTGTCCTTGCCTCGCTCGTATTTCAGGGCGACTGCGTAGTGGGTCGGGTTTGTGACGATGACGTCGGCCGTCGCAATTGCCTTGAGCATCTGCTTCTGAACGAGCCTCCTCGCGAGGCGCCGCCTGCTTCCCTTCATCATGGCGTCGCCCTCGGAGCTGCGGCGCTCGTCCTTGACCTCCTGGCGGGTCATCATCAGCTCCTGCGTGGTCTTGTACTTCTCGTAGAGATAGCTGATCGCGGCGATGATGCCGAGCGACACGACGATCCGCGTGAGGAAGGCCGCGGTCGACGTGTAGAGGAAGTGGCCGAGATACGCTGTGTCGACGGGCGAGCTGAAGATCGGGTCGTGTATCAGCGCCCGCGCTCCGATGTAGAGCGACCCGCCGATGGCGACCAACTTAAGAGCGTCAAAGGCCGTGTGGACCGCCGCCTTGGCGGAAAAGATCCGCTGCAGGCCGGCCATCATGTCCAGCTTCTCGAAATCGAGGCCGACCACCTTCGGCGTGATCCGGAAGCCGGTCTGAAAGCCGCCGGCGAGGAGCGCGGCTCCCGCGCAGGCGATCACCATCGGAAACGCGACCTGGCCGCCGACGAGCACCATCTCGCTGAAGAGCGCGGCGACCGTGTCGCTTCGGACGGGCTTGGTCGCGAATCCCGTGAAGGTCGAGGTGGAGAATTCCGCCAGGCGATCGGTCGCTGAGCGCGCCGTCAGGGCCAGGACAAAGAGGGCGCCAATCAGGATCAGCAACGCCGACAGCTCGGGCACACGAGCGAAACGACCATGCTCCATCGCCTCCTCCAAATGGCGTTCGCTCGCCTGCTCTGTTTTTTGGTCGTTTTCGGTGTCGGCCATGCGCAGGCACTACTTAAGCAACGGCAATGCCAAAGCGCCCATGTGTGCTATTACCGGTTCCCTGATAGACGCTTACGATCTTGTTTTGCGGCTCGAGCGTTCTTTAGCGAATCCGGCCGAGCGAACAGGAAAAATGCGGTAAAAAATGCCGCCTAGCGCACCGCAACGAGTTCAAGAAGCCTGAAAGGCATCACCTGGAACTCTACAAAGAGGTGGCGCGCGATCAGCGTTCCGGCCCCGGCGACCAGCGCGAGCCCTATCAGGGACCGGGCGGATAGGCTGATGATATACACCTGCATTCGAGGCAGCGTGCGTCCAAGCGCGGAGAACGCCAGGGTCACCAGGAAGTTCATGGCGATGAACGGCGAGGCAATACGTACGCCAAGTTCGATGACGTGGCCGGTGCCCGTGACGACCAGCTCCGTCGCACCGTGGCTTATCGCCGGGTGCCCGGCCGGGGCGAAGGCGAAGCTCCGGGCAAAGGCGCCGATGACAGACAGGTGTCCGCCCACCAGGAAGAAGAGGACCACGGCAAGCGCCGAGAGCAAGCTCGCGAGCGGAGCGGAGGATAGATCCGGCCCGTGAAACTCGGGCGCGGCGGACAAGCCCACCTCGGAGGACATCAGGCGGCCGGCGAAGTCGACGCCGGCAAATGCCAG
>CAYQOH010000008.1:25431-35418 GCA_964419075.1 uncultured Opitutaceae bacterium
TGCCAGGCGGCACACGAATCCGAGCGCGAGTCCGAGGAGCACCTCTCCGCCCGAAGCTAACCCGAGGCTCCAGAGGTCCGCGGGCACGTGTCCCAGCGGCACGACGCTAGCGACGATCGTGGCCAGGCACGCGGTGAAGCCAATGCGCAGCATCACCGGCGGGGTGTAGCCTGCAAAATCCGGCATCAGAAGCACCACCCCCATGCCTCTGAGAAAGACCATCATCCATGTGTAGGGATAGTCGGGCATCGCGCCTCTCAGTGCGCCAGCGCCGGCATTCGCGAGAGGATCGAGATCGTGAACTCGGTGAGCGACCGAAGAACCCATGGTGTCAGCAGCAGGCACAGTGCTGCGAATGCAAACAGCTTTGGCGCAAAGGTTAGGGTCGCCTCCTGGACGCTTGTGATCGACTGGAACAGGCTCGCCAGCACACCGACCAGGAGCATCCCGACCAGGAAGGGCGCGACGAGGTAGAGGGCAAAAAGCAAGGTGCTCTTGAACAGGTCTATGGCGATCTCGGGATTCATTGTATGAAGCTTTGGACGAGGGAGCGGACGATCAGGTGCCATCCGTCAACGAGCACGAAGAGCAGGAGCTTGAATGGGAGGGAGACGACGTTGGGCGGCATCATCATCATGCCGAGCGACATCAGCACCGACGAAACAACGAAGTCGATCACGAGGAACGGCAGGAAAAGGAGAAACCCCATCTGGAAGGCCGTCTGGAGCTCGCTCACGACAAAGGCGGGAATGACAACCCGCATGGGGAGGTCCTTCACCGCGGTCGGCCCGAACTTGCCCAGCTCGAGGAAGTATTCGAGGTCCCGGGCCCGCGTCTGCCTGAGCATGAAGTCCCTGAGCGGCACCGACGCCTTGTCGAGGGCCGAAGTCGCCGTGATCTTGCCGGCGATATACGGCTGCAGGGCCTCCGTGTTCGCCCGCTCGAAGACCGGCCCCATGATGAAGAAGGTCAGGAAAAGCGACAGGCCGATGATGATCTGGTTCGATGGCGCGCTCGGCACGCCGATCGCCGTCCGGACGAAACCGAGGACGATCACGATCCTCGTGAAGCTCGTCATCAGCAGCACGATGGAGGGGGCCACGGTGAGCAGCGTCATGACGATGACGATCTGCACGGCCACGCTCATCTGCGCCGGCTGCTCGCTGCCGTCGAGGTTGATTGTGAGGCGTAGCGGGTCCGGGGCATGGGCCGCGGCAGCCGGCGCCGTAGGGGTCGGCGCCTGAGCGGACGCGTTAGGCCCCGACGCGAGCAGCGCAAACGCCGCGGCGAGGGTCAGCGCACGACGGACAAATGCGGGCGTCGCGCTCACGCGGACGGCGGGTTCGCCACGTCATCAAGCGGGGCCAGGAGGCTGATCCTGCCGACGCACACGCCGATGAGGTATTTCTTCTCTCCGTAGGCGGCGACCACAAGGTACTGCCGGTTCCCCAGGGAGCGGGTTTCCGCCACGGAGAGCTTGCCCTTGCTCGCGCGGCCCCCCGACTGGCGCCGGCCGCGCCATAGGAACCACACACCCGCGACGCCGCAGGCCGCGGCCACGAGCATCGTGTAGACTCCGAGGCCGCCCGACGGGCCCACCGCGGCCGCGCCGACGGTCTCCGACCCCCTCGGGACCAGAACGTCACTGGCGGCGCGGAGGCTGGTGGCCGCGCATGGGGCCGCCGCGAGAAGCAGTCTCCGCAGCCTCATTGCGCGGGCTTCACGCTGCCGACGAGCTCGGTGACCTTTATGCCGAAATTGTCCTCAACCACCACGACCTCGCCGTAGGCGACAAGCTTGTCGTTCACGTAGAGGCCCACGGGCTCGCTGGCGTGCTGGTGAAGCTGCACCACCGCGCCGGGTGCGAGCTCGAGCACGTCCCGCATCGGCAGCTGGCACGAACCGAGCTGCACGGTCACCTTGACTTTGACATCGAGCACGATGTCGAGGGCCTTGTCATCAATTGTTATTGGCATGAGAGCATTCCTCCTCTTGGGGTGGCAGCTTGGCCGTTATCTGGACTGCGACGCGGTCATCATCGATGCCGACCGCGCCTAAGAACCTGGGAACGCCGTTGAGGAGCAGATGGGTCTTCTGGAACAGCTCCGAGGGCATCTCGATCACATCGCCGACGCGGATGCTCGTGATCTCGCGCAGGGTCACCTCGAAGGCGTCCCACTGGGCACGGACGGGGATGGTGATACGGTCGTACGACTGCTGCCACGCCGACCGCTTCTCAGAGGACCCGATGGCTGCCTCCTTCTGGCGCCTGGCCTGCATCTTCTTCACGATCGGCTCGATGGTGTAGTAAGGTATCCCGATCTGGATCTGCTCCGAGCAGTCGCCGAAGTTGACCTCCATCGTGAGGGCCAGGACGATGGCGTCCCTGGGCGCCGTCTGGAGGAAACGTCCGTTGTTCTCATGGCTCACGATCACCGGCCTCAGGTCCAGCTCGGTTCTCCACTGCCGGCACCACTCGTCGAGGAAGATGTTGATGATGTCCTCGAGCAGCCCCACCTCGATCTCGGTCAGGTAGCGCTCGGCCTTAACCGAGTGTCCGCGCCCGCCGAGCAGCCGGTCCACGATGGTCAGCGCAAGCCGCGGGTTGATGTCGAGGATGCCAACGCCCACGAGAGGGTCGGCCTTGAAGAGGCACACGTGCGTGGGGTTGGGCAGCGAATCGGTGAACTTCACGTACGTCTGGGTCGTAAGTTGGGCCATCTTGAGGCCGAACTCCATGCGCAGGAAAAGGGAAAGGCGGGCGCTCAGGTAGCGGATGAAGTCCTCATGGAGCATCCTGAGCCGCCTGAGCTCGATCTCGGAAAGGAAGACCGGGTTCCTAAAGTCGTACGCCTCAATCTTGGACGAGCCCGTGCCGTCCACCCGGGTGCCGTCGGCGCGTATCACCAGCTGCCCGACCGGCTGCCCTTCCGCCTGAGCCAGCAGCTTGTCGATCTCTGACTGGTCGAGGGCGTCGACCTTGGGAACCTGGGATTCGTCTGCCATTTCGAGTGATTCCCCTCACTGGATCAGAAAATCCGAGAAATAGACCTGCTCCACCACGCGGCGGCCGAGCGCCTGGTTGTACGCCGCCACGAGCTTGTCGCGGATGATGTTCTTCGAGCCTGGCTCCTCGAGGTCCGCAAGCGACAGCGACGACAACACGTTGAGCGTGACGTCCGTCAGGCGCGCCTTGTTCGAGTCGAACAACTGCTTGAGCACGGCGTCGCCGCCGGACACCGTGAAGGTGGTCTTTAGGTAGCGCGTTCCCATCGACCCGGAGAGGTTCACCACGACGTTGGTGAAGTCGTAGCTGTTGGCCGTTCCGGGCACCTTGCCGTCGACGGCTGCCTTGGGCGGCGCGGCCACCTCCGCAGCCGGCTCGGCGGCAGCCGGGGTGGCCAGCTTCTTGGCGAACCGGGGGATGAAGACGAACTGGACCAGGGCGAAGCACGCGACCGGGGCGAGCACCACGGAGGCGATCGCCGGCACCCATGGCGCCGCGCGAGACGGACTCTTTGCGGCGGCCGGCGCCTCGAGCGCCGGCTTCTCCTGAGCCGCATCCTTGGGGTCTGTCTTCACCGGCACGTTGTCAGCTCCTCTTGAGGTTGACGATGTCGTCCAGGATCGTGTCCGAGACGGTGATCAGGCGGGACGCCGCCTCGAAGCTGCGCTGCGTCGTGATCAGGTTCGAGAACTGTTGCGTCAGGTCGACGTTCGAGCCCTCGAGGGCCCCTGCCTGGATGCTGCCGAGGCCGCCGGTGCCGGCGGTGTTGTTCGCCGCGCTCAGCGCGCTGCCCCCGATCGGGCCGGCGGCGGCCATGTTCGAGTAAAGGTTGTTTCCGACGTTCTCGAGCGCCGCCGGGTTGTTGTAATTCTGGAGAAGCACTGCGTTCGTCGTGGCCGTCGAGCCGTCGGAGTAGGTCTCCACGAAATTGCCCTGGTTATCGATGTTGAGCGACTGCAGCTGGGTTCCGGTAGGCGGCGTCCCAAGCTTGATGTCCCCGAGCGTCGTCGGGGCGCTTCCGGAGGATCCGCCCGTCAGCCCCTGGACGCGGTCGCCCTGGCTGTCGACCAGGTAGCCCGACGAATTGACGCTGAACGCACCGTCGCGCGTGGCGTAGAGCTCGCCGCTCGCGGGGCTCTTCACGATGAAGAAGCCGTTGCCTGACACGGCCAGGTCCGTCGGGACGCCGGTCGTGGCGATCTGGCCTTGGGCGAAGTCAACGGACACTCCGGCAAGCTGGACGCCCGTGCCCACCTGCATGGCAGGGGTGGATCCGCTGCCGCTCGCCGAGGTGCCCTGGAGAACGTCGCTGAAGCTGTCGGCATAGTGGGCGTCGGAGCCCTTGAACCCGTTCGTGCTCACGTTGGCGATGTTGTTGCCGATGACTTCGAGCCCCTGCTCGTAGGTGCGCAGGGCGCTGACGCCGCTGTCCATTGTTCCGATGAGTGACATAGTGTGTTGGGGTTAGATTTAGGATTTGGGCGTGGACGCTGATAGGATGCTCGAAAGGGACGAGGGCAGCGCCGCCGCAAGCTTTGCCTGCACCGACGATGAAGCGGCGGCCGCGGGCGCCGCCGACGGCGACAATCCTGGCGCGGTGACCTTCTGAAGTTGGGAAAGGGGGTATTCGCTGCCGTTGATGATAAGCGCCGGGTCCGCCCCGCTCGTGTCCACGCCGGTCACCAGGCCGGTGACCGGGGCGCTGCTGCCGGGGTTGACCGTGACCGTGGCGCCGATGTACGAGGTGGCGGTCAGGCGTTCGACCTGCTGGTTCAGGGTATTCGTTTCCTGGAGCGAGGTGAATTGGGCCATCTGCGCGAGGAATTGCGTGTCGTCCATGGGCTGCAGCGGGTCCTGGTTCTCAAGCTGCTGGGTCAGCAGCTTCAGGAACTGAGACTCGCTGAGGACTGAATTAGACGAGCTTGAGGTCGAAGCGGTCGCGGTGGCGGCGGCTGATGAGGAAGATGCGGAGTTTACTTGCATGGCGGCGGGTCCTCTCAGGCAAACGAATGAAGGCGCGACGAGGCGCCGGGATTGGCGGGGGCGGGCTCCGGCCCCGAGGGCGCAGCGGACGGCGCCTGCCCTCGCGCGGGCTCAAGGACCGCCCTGTCGAGGTCCGTATCGCCATCGGAGGCGTTGCGCTGCTGGCCGGGCTGCCGGCCGCCGTCTCCTCCGAGATCGGCATCGGGCTTGCCATGGGTCCTCGATTGGGCGGTGAACACCGGGTCGGCGAAGCGGGAGGTCCCCCCAGCCGAGCTGACGGACTGCCATTCGTGTGCGAGGGCTGTCCGCAATTCCCCTGAATCCGTGCGAAACTGGGTATGAACCTGGCCTCCCTGGAGCGCCACCCTCACCGAAAGGTTCTCGCCGGCCACGTTGAACTTGAGATTGACCGCCGACTGCGCCCCCACCGACGCGGCGGCCTGGAGGTCCGTGACCTGAAGCGCGTTCGCGACCGTGTCCGTCGCCAGCGCCTGCGGAACATCGGCCGCGGCCGCGCGGCCGCCGGTCAATCCCGGCAGGCCGGGCACAGCCTCCGCAAAAACGGTCGTCGGCTGCGGAGTTGGCGCGACAGTGGGCATTGTTGTTGTAGGCTTAGCAACGCCTGTGCCAACAGCTCCAAAGTTGATCGTAACAAATTGCCTTGTAGCTATTAAAGAGTTTTTAATTGAGTCGGGCTCGACCAAACTCTTCTTGGTCTCCCCGTCGGGCGCGGGACCGGCATTTTTTTCCGCGCCCGCGCGCCCAGTCGCTTCATAGGTCTGGAAGCTACGCGCTTCCTGCGCCACTGACTCAATCGGGAGAGCGCTTGTGGCTGAGGAGTCCGCTCCGGGGGGAGGGACAGCGGTCGGCTGGGGATCCGCTGTCACGGGGTCTTTCGCAGGAATGCCGGAGGCCGGCGCTTCGGGGCCACCAGGCCGGCCATCAGCCGCCACGGAGCGCGCCCCCCCAAGGACAGGCGAAGCGGTCCCCATGGGAGCTGCACTTGCAGGGGCCGCGGCGACCTCGGTGGTGCCCGAGCCCGCAGCCGCGGGCAGCGAGGTGGATGGAACAGGGGCGGCAGACCGCCTTGCGGCGATCCTCGGCAAGCCCGACAGAACGCTTTGAAGAGGATTCCAAAGGCGGGTCGGCGCGCCCCGGGTGGCCAGCGTCCTGGTACCCGGGTCCGTCGGGCTGGGCGCCGTGGCGACCGAAACCGTCACCGGGCTGACCGTGGGGGCACCCCCGCCCGGGGAAGCGGCCGGGCCGGCGCCGGTGATTCCCGAGGCGGGAGAGCCCGTGCCCGAAAGGAGCGACTGGAAGTCGGGCACCTGGCCGTCTGGGGCGGAGCCTGCGCCGTCCTCGGCCGGGTCGGCCCTTAGGCCCGGCGCCGCAACGGCGCCGGGGGCGGCGGACTCGGCCGGAGCCGGCGGAATGTTGGCAAGGGACACGGGCATCGCGCGGGTCGCTTGGGGTGGTCGCCAGGCCGCGTCAGGAGGCAGGCGATGACTTCTGCGCCCTCACGAGGCGCAGCCGCTCGGAAAGGGCGGCCGCGCGATGCGCCTCGCTCGCGCCCGAGTTCGTCTGCGCCATATCCTCGAATATCGCCCCGACGACGTCGGGCTTCATGAGCGAGAGAATCTTCACCGCGGTCGAGTCGTCCAACTCGCGGATGATCGCGACCGCCGCATGCGGCGTTAGGTTCGTGTAGGTCTGCGCGAGCATGCGCAGGTTCTTGGCCTCGTCCGCCTGGATCTCCACGACCCGGTCGGTGATCTCCTTGTGCATCGCGTTGAGCTCCATCCGCAGCTTCTCTAGCTCCTGGCGATCGGACGCGATGCGCGCCGTCCGCAGGTCGAGATCCTCACCCTCCTTCTTCAGGCGCGCCTTTTCGTCCTTAAGCTCCGAGGCGAGACTGTCCACCTCCACGGTCCAGAAGTCCCAGCCCTTCGCCTTTTCGGCGGAAAGCGCGACAGAGCGCGGCCTGGCCAGCGCGACGGCGACCAGCTTGTCCGCGCGCACCCAGAACCAGCCGAGACCGGTCGCAATGCCGCAGAGGAGCCCGAGGAGCGACAGCGAAGGGGGGGATATGATCTTTGTCATACGTTTATTTGGTTGTAGCGGGAGGAGCGCCTGCCCGCGATTTCGTCAAATTCCGCCTGTTCCGCGCGAAAGGCAGCCGTGCGGTGGGCCGAGAGCGCGGAAGCCTCGAGACGGTCCATGACCTTGACCTCGCGGTTCGCCTCCACGCAGGCGCTGCGGCGGGCCTCGGCCTCGGACTCGGCCGCGGCCATCCGCTTCCTCAGCTCAGCCTCCGCCGCGCACTCGCCGCGGTAGGCGAGAAGGAAGGCCACCTCGTCGGCCGGCCGGAAACGGCCGGCCCGTCCCGCGGAACGAAGCGTCTCCATCTCCACCAGGCGGAGCGTGGCGGCGTTCAACCGCGACTCCGCCTCGGAGCGGGCGCGTTTGGCCGCCGCAAGCGCCTCGCGGGCGAGCAGCTCCTTGTGCGCCCTGACCACAGCGACCGACTTGAGCGTGAAACGGAACCTTCCCATCAGAGAATCCCCCTGAGTTTCGCAAACGCCTCGTCGCGGGGCGTCTGCTCGCGAACGCCCTGCCTGAGGAACTGGCGCAGGGGCGCCTGGAGCGCGATCGCCTGGTCAATCGCGGGCGAGTTGCCCTTCTGGTAGGCCCCGATGGCGATGAGGTCCTCGTTCTTGCGGTACACCGCCATGTGCTCCCTCGCCCGCCCTGCGAGCTCGAGCTCCTCGGGTCCGCAGATGTCGCGGGAGAGCCGGCTGACGCTCTCCAGGACGTCGATCGCCGGATAATGGTTGGAATTCGCGAGCGAGCGCGAGAGCATGATGTGCCCGTCCACGATGCCGCGCACCGTGTCGGTCACGGGTTCGTTCGTGTCGTCGCCCTCCACCAGGACCGTGTAGATCGCCGTGATGGACCCCGATTCCCCGGCCCCTGACCTCTCGAGAAGCCTCGGGAGGAGCGAGAAGACGGACGGCGTGTAGCCCCGCGTCGCCGGGGGCTCGCCGATCGCCAGTCCGATCTCTCGCTGCGCCATGGCAAACCGCGTGACCGAATCCATCATCAGCAGCACATTGCGTCCCTGATCGCGGTACCGCTCCGCCAGCGATGTCGCGGTGAACGCGGCCCGGAGCCGCATGGGAGCGGGCTGGTCGGACGTGGCGACCACGATGATCGACCGCATGAGGCCCTCGCGGCCTAGGTCCTTCTCGACGAACTCGCGCACCTCGCGGCCGCGCTCGCCGACAAGCGCCACGACGATGACGTCCGCGACGCAGCCCCGGGCAATCATGCCAAGCAGGGTCGATTTTCCGACTCCCGATCCGGAGAAGAGTCCAAGCCGCTGGCCCTGGCCGAGCGGGATGAACGCGTCGATGGCGCGCACGCCCGTCGACAGGGGTTCGCAGATTCGCTGGCGCCGAAGAGGGTGAGGCGGCGTCGAGGCGAAGCCCTCGCCGCGGTCGACGGGCAGCAGGCCCAGCCCGTCAAAGGGCCTGCCGAAAGGGTCCAGCACGCGCCCCATGAGCTCCGGCCCCGGCAGCGGCAGCGGCGGGTATTCCGAGGCGACGACCTCGCAGCCGACGTGCAGGCCCTGCATGTCGCCGAGCGGCATCAGGAGATTCCGATGTTCACGAAACCCCACGACCTCGGCCCGAACGCTGAAGTTCGTGCGGGACGACCTGACCAGGCAAAGATCCCCCAGCCCCACGTTCGGTCCCTCCGACTCGATGATGAGCCCGGCGACGCTCGTCACCGTGCCCACCCTCTCCATCGACGCGGAGTGCCGCACCTGGGTGCGGAGGATCTCGACAAGGGGGCCTACCGAGGAGGTCATGGCAGTTGAGGCGTCGTGGCGAGGCCCGTGCGTCTAGGTGCCGTTTAGGCCGCGCTCCAGGGCCGCCAGCTTCGTCGCCATGCGGGCGTCGGTGACGCCAAACCTGCTGCGAACGAGGCAGTCGCCGCGCGAGAGCGACGCGTCCCTGTTCACCCGCAGGCCCGGGTACTTGCTCGTCCAGCCCGGGTCTAGGCTCCCTATCAGCTCCGCGTCCTTCGGGCTGAGCGTGAGTTCGAGGCCCTCTTTTTCGGGGAAGAGCTGGTCGAGAGCCTCGCGGCAGAGCCGCTCCAGCATCTCCTTGTCGGGATCGAACCCCGCGAACAGGCGCCGGGCGATCTCCAGGGCGAGGCCGGGCAACGCCTCCCGCAGCTCGGCCACAAGGGTGGGCTCGATCTCCGAGAGCTTCTTGAGGACGCCCTCGCTCAGGAGCTGCACATCGGTGCGGATCTCGACGAGCTGGTGGTTCGCCATGGCCCGCGCGTCGTCGCCGCCGCGCCGGTAGGCCGCCTCCGTGAGCGCGGCGACCTCGCGCTCGCCCAGCAGGCGGCCCGACTGGCCGGGAAGCACCGCCCCCACGAGCCTGCGGTCGAACGCGATGAGCTTTGAAAACGACATCGTCTCGGTGTTGGCCCGGCTAAGCGACGAGCGCCTGGGTTCCCACGGAGTCGATGGAAATCTCCCCCGTCTCCTCGAGCCGGCGCACGCTCTGGATGATCGTATCCTGGGCCGCCTCCACGTCCTTCAGCCGGACCGGCCCAAGGAGCTGCACCTCCTCGCGCAGCCCTTCCGCCGCGCGCTTTGACAGCGCGGAATAGATCTTTTCGCGCAGCGACTCGCTCGCGGACTTCATCGCCACGGCAAGGCTGCTGCTGTCGACCTCCCGGAGGATCCGCTGGAGGTCCGACGACTGGAGGCGCTGCAGGTCCTCGAAGCTGAACATCTTGCGCCGGATCGACAATCCGAGGTTCGCATTGCGCTCCTCGATCTTTGCGAGCAGCGCCTTGCTGGTCTCCTTGTCGAGTTGGTTCAGGAGCCCGGCCACGGCGCGAACGCCGCCGCTCTGGTGGAAGGACGGACGAACCTTGGTTTCAAGGTGCTTGCCGAGGCTGCGCACGATCTTCGCGAC
>CAYQOH010000009.1:0-31747 GCA_964419075.1 uncultured Opitutaceae bacterium
TCTGCATCGTGTACGCCTCCTTGACGACGACGCTTCCCGGCTTCGCGTCGACCGCGTCGCCGTCGATGACCTTCTCGACCTTGGCCATCGGGCGGAGGTAGGCCTGGACGCCGAGCGCGACCGCGGCGACAGCCACGAGGGCGACGATCAGCCTAAGCCAGAGGGAGGACTTTCCGGGTTTATCGGACATAGCGTGAGGAGATGTTGGCAAGCGCGGGGTCGATCCCGGCGAGCGAGATGAACTCGCTCCAGTGCCCGAGGAAGTCGGACCTCGCGTTCACCATCAGGTAGTGCGTGGCGTAGTAGTTGAGGGTGCCGGCGTCGATCGTCGCCTGCGAGGCGTACCCGAGGGCCCTGTCGTCGTTCAGCTGCTTCACCTGGGCCCCGATCAGGGCGTCGTGCGTCTCGGCGAACCCCATGGAGCGCTGCGCGTACCCGAGCTGGTGGCGCAGGTAGGTGATCGTGTCCACCGTCTGGTCGACGTACGTCCGCTTCGCCTGCTCGTACTGGCGCCTCGAGGCGAGGGCCGAGAGCTTGGCGCCGCGGGTCGCGAGCCCGTCGAAGATGGTCCAGCTGGCGCCCACGTTGAAGGCCTCGGTCTGCAGGCCGTACTGGTTGACGTAGGTCGCGGTGGCGGCGGTGTAGTTCGAATAGGCGTAGGTGGCGGTCGCCGCGACCTTGGGAAGGAGCCTCACCCTCGCGATCGAGTAATTGAGGTCCTGCTGCTTAAGGTACATCTTGTAGACCTCATTCTGGAACGTGCTCTCTATCCCCTCGCCCACGAATCCGGCGAGGACCGCGTCCGCGAGCGCGCCCGAGAACTCGGGATGGGGGATCTCGATCGGGATCATGTCGTCGCCCAGCTTGTCGGGGTCGATCCCGACCAGGCGGCTCAGCAGGCGCTTGCCGTAGTCGAAGTCCTCCTGGGCCCTGTCGCCGGCGAGCGTCTGCTCGTCGAGAGCCATCTGGTAGTTCGTCAGCTCGGCCTGGGAGGACGCCCCGGACTCGAATCTCGCCTTCTGCGCAAGGAGCGAGTCCTCGTCGACCTTCTGGCGGAACCGCTCGTTGCGCAGCGCGATCTTCTTGCTGATCAGCCCCATATACTGCTCCCGGATCAGGTTCGCGAGCGTGCGGTAGGCCTCCGCGAAGTTCCGCTCGGCGATCTTTTCGCCCAGGCCGGCGATCCTTGCCTGGTCGCGGTAGGCGCCCCACTGGAAGAGGGGCTGGCTCAAGCCGGCCCCGTAGTAGAGACCCTTGTTGTTGCTCGCATTGCCGCCCTTGACCTGCTCGCGCGTATCCCCGTAGTTCGCATTCAGCGAGAGCTGGGGATAAAGGATGGAGTCGGTCTGGTAGCGGCCCGCCTCCGCCTGCGCCACGGCGATGCTGGCGTTGATGGTGCTCGGCGAACGCTCCACCGCCTCTTTGAGAAGGGGCCCGAGCCCCGGCAGGTAATCCTCAGGCAGGGTGCCCTGGATCGGGGGGGCCTCGGCCCGGAGCGCCGCGGCGGCGGCCAGGACGAGGGACAGGGTTACGGGCAGTCTCATGCGGAACAGAAGTGTAATTGTCCAGACCGCTGGAAATTGGAGGCGAAGGCAATCATAATTCCCGGCGCAGCCCCGGAGTTTTCTTGAGCCCTTGGGGACATCTAAGGCACTCTCTTCGTTCCCTTTAATCAATTTCATGAACCCTGGCGAATCGCTGCCGGTTGGGCAGCACAACCTTGAGATCCAGGGCAACCGCATTGCGTGGGAGCGCAAGCCGCAGCTGCGCTCCGTGTACCGGGGGTTCCACGAGATGATCGCGTCGCGTCTGGACCGCTCGGTCTGCGGCCTGGTCGTCGAATTAGGCTCCGGAATGGGGTCAATAAAGGAGGTCATACCTGACTGCGTCACGACCGACCTGTTCCCAAACCCGTGGCTCGACCGCCAGGAGAACGCCTATCGGCTGGGCTTTCCGGACGGCGCCGTCTCCAACCTCATCCTCTTCGACGTCTGGCACCACCTGCGCTACCCGGGCACGGCGCTGGCCGAGTTCCGCCGCGTCCTGGTGCCGGGCGGCCGGGTGATCGTGTTTGACCCGGCGATGAGCCTGACGGGGCGCCTGGTCTACGGCCTCTTCCACCACGAGCCGCTCGGCATGCGCCTGCCGCTCACCTGGGACGCCCCGGAGGGCTTCACGCCGACCGACGCCGACTACTACGCCGCCCAGGGCGCGGCGACGCGGATCTTCTGGCGACGCGAGGCCGCCGGCCGGCTGGCCGGCTGGGAGATCCTGGAGGCGACGCCGCTACCCTCCTTCGAGTACTTCGCGACCGGCGGGTTTTCCGGGCCCCAGCTGGGCGGGCGCCTCGCATTCCGGCTATGGCGGGGGCTCGACCGAATGGCGTCGGCCTTGCCGAATCTCTTTGCAGCGCGCCTGCTGGTGGTGCTCAAGAGGATGTAGGTACACATGGTTCTCGTCACCGGATCCGCGGGTTTCATCGGCTTTCACGTGAGTCTGCGACTCCTGAGGGAGGGCCACGCGGTGCACGGCGTCGACAACGTCAACGCCTACTACGACGTGGGCCTGAAGGAGGCCCGCCTGCGCATCCTCGAGGCGCAGAAGGGGTTCACCTTCCACAGGACGGACCTGGCCGACGCCGGCGAGACGGCCCGGGTGTTCGACCAGGCGAGGCCGGCCCTGGTCCTGCACTTTGCCGCCCAGGCGGGGGTGCGCCACTCCCTCTCGAACCCCCGGGCGTACGCGGACAGCAACCTGATCGGGTTCCTGAACCTCCTGGAGGGCTGCCGCGCGCACCCCCCGCAGCACCTGCTCTATGCGTCGTCGAGCTCGGTCTACGGCCTGAACAGCTCCCTTCCCTTCTCCGCTCACCAGGCGACGGAGCACCCGGTCAGCTTCTACGCCGCGACCAAGAAGGCCAATGAGCTCATGGCCCACAGCTACAGCCACCTGTTCGGGATTCCGACGACAGGGGTCCGGCTCTTCACCGTCTATGGCCCGTGGGGCAGGCCCGACATGGCCCTCTTTGCCTTCACGCGCGCCATCCTCGCCGGCAAGCCGGTCGAGATCTACGGGGACGGGTCGATGCGCAGGGACTACACCTACATTGACGACGTCGCCGAGGCCGTCCTGCGGCTCGCCCGAAGGCCCGCGGCGCGCGACCCGGTCTGGAGCGGCGCGACGCCCGACCCCGCCTCGAGCCCCGCCCCCTACCGGCTCTACAACATCGGCAACCACTCCACGACCGAGGTCCTCCGGCTGATCGAGGTGCTCGAGGACTGCCTGAAGCGAAAGGCGGACAAGCGGTTCGTCGCGGCACAGCCCTGCGAGGTCCAGGCCGCCGTTGCCGACGCCTCCGACCTGGAGCGGGACACGGGCTTCCGGCCGACCACGACGCTCGAGGCCGGCGTGGCGCGGTTCGTCGCATGGTACCGCGAGTTCTACCGGACCTAGGGGCACCCATGGCGCGCACCGTCTCCGAGATCAACGCAGGGCACCTAGAGCGGATCCGCGCCTGGTACGAGGAGCGCCCCGACGGGCTCAACTGGGCCTCGCTCGGCTACCGCGCGTTCCTCGCCCACTACTACAACCTGCTCATCCCCGCCGATGCGTCGGTGCTCGAGATCGGCTGCGGCTCGGGCGAGCTTCTGAGGCGGCTGCGGGCGAGGCGCCGGGTCGGGGTCGACCTTTCCGAAAAGCAGGTCGCCCTGGCCCGGGAACGTTGCCCCGGCTGCGAGTTCCACGCGCAGGCCGGCGAGTCCCTCGACCTTGCCGAGCGCTTCGACTGCATCGTCATCTCGGACACGCTCAACTTCGCCGCCGATGTCCAGCAGCTGCTGGAACGCCTGCACGCCGTCTCCCACCCCGGCACGCGCCTCATCGTGAACTTCCCGTCGGCGCTCTGGAGGCCGGTGTTCGCGGCCGCCACGGCGCTCGGGATCAAGCGGGGCATGCCCCCGAGCAACTGGCTCGCGAGCTCCGACGTGATGGGGTTGATGGACCTCGGGGACTGGAGCCCCCTTGTCGTTCAGCCGAGGATCCTCTGCCCGGTGCGGGCGCTCGGGATCGGGGCCTTCGCCAACCGCTGGGTGGCCCCGGCGATGCCCTGGTTCTGCATGACGGTGTTCTGCGTCGCCCGCTCGGCGCGCGGACGGGAGACCGGGCCGCTCACCGTCTCGGTCGTGATCCCCGCGAGGAACGAGGCGGGCAACATCGAGGCGGCCGTCCGGCGGACGCCCGACATGGGCGCCGGCACCGAGCTCATCTTCGTCGAGGGCCACTCCGCCGACAACACCTGGGAGGAGATCGAGCGCGTCGCGCGCGAGAACCCGGGCCGCAGGATCAAGACCCTGAAGCAGCCCGGCCGGGGCAAGGGCGACGCCGTCCGCGCCGGCTTCGCGGTCGCCGAGGGCGACCTGTTCGTGATCCTCGACGCGGACTTGACGGTCCCGCCCGAGGAGATGCAGAAGTTCTACGACGCGGTCGCGTCCGGGCGCGCCGAGTTCGCGAACGGCTCGAGGCTCGTGTACCCGATGGAGAAGGCCGCCATGCAGTTCCTGAACATGTGCGCCAACAAGGCCTTTGGGATACTGTTCACCTGGATACTCGGGCAGTCGCTCAAGGACACCCTGTGCGGCACCAAGGTCCTCAGGCGGGCGGACTACGAGCGGATCGTGGCGAACCGGGCCTACTTCGGGGATTTCGACCCCTTCGGGGACTTCGACCTCCTGTTCGGCGCCGCGCGGCTCAACATGAAGATTGTCGACGTCCCCGTTCGCTACAGGGAGCGGACCTACGGCTCGACGAACATCCACCGCTGGCGACACGGCTGGCTGCTCCTCCGAATGGTCGTCTTCGCCGCCCGGAAGCTGAAGTTCGTATGAGCGACGGGGGCCAACCCATGTCCCGCCCCTGGGCGGGCGAGGCGGGCAGGCTCGGCGTCCTGGCGGCCGCCGCCGCGTGGCTCCTGCACCCCTTCGCGACGGCGCGGCTGTACGGGGCCGGCGACGCGCTCTGGTACGCCAACATGCTGGCGGACTATGTGACCCAGCTGCGGGCGGGCACGTTCCCGGTCTTCGCCGGGCAGACCGAGTTCGCGTTCAACGGGGCCGTCTATCCCCTGCGGGTGGCGCCGATGTACCAGCACCTGGCCGGGCTCATCGACCTGCTCACGGGCCGCTCGCTCGGGTTCTTTGCGATCCAGCACCTGACCGTGATCATCTGCGGGGTGGCCGGGATCTACACCTGCTATTTCACCCTCCGCAGGATGGTCGCGGACCGGCCCTGGAGCGCCGTCGGGTTCTCAATCCTCTACCTGGCCTGCCCCGGCCTCCTGGCGACCATCTACACCCAGGACCTCTACATGACCTGGATGTCGGTTCCGCTCGCCCCGCTCGCGACCTACGGCATCCTGCGCACGTTCCGCCGGGACGACGTCACCTCCCAGGTCTGGCTCGCCGCGCCGCTAGCGGCCCTCTGGTGGGCGCACCCGCCGATCGCGCTCTGGTTCACGCTCGTCGCCGTCGGGTCGCAGGTGATCCGACTGGCCGCCGTTGACCGGGGCTGGGGGCCGGCCAGGCGGGCCCTCATCGGCATCGCGGTGTTCGCGCTGTTGGCGCAGTATCCCTTCGTGTCGGTGGCCGAGGTCCAGACGCCGGGCCACCCATCGACCGTGGTGGGCGCCCTGGCCAGGCCCGAACAGATCGCCGAGAACATCCGGAGCGTCTTTCCGGCAATGGTCCTGCCGGTCTCGCCTCACGCGCGCGCGCTCGGCGACCTCCAACTCGGCTACGCCCTCTGGGCGGTCCTTCTCTGCGCCGCGGCCGGGGTGTTCACGCCCATCGGAAGGGATGCGAGGATCCTCCTGGCCGGCGCAGCCTTCCTCATCGTCCTTCTGCTGCCGGTGCCGGCGATGAACCGCCTGCTCTGGAGCCTCGTCCCAACGGAGGTCCTGAGGATCACCTACTACTGGCCGATGCAGCGCTTCTACCTGATCGCGGCGTCCCTCCTCGCCGCGGTGGGCCAGCTGGCCTTCGGGCGCCTTCCGCTGGCTGGAGCGAGGGCGCGCGCAGTTTGGGGGCGCCTGCTCGTGGCCGGCTGCATCTGGAGCCTTTGGGAGGCAAGGCAGTTCATCCGGGCCGCCGCCGACCGGACCGCGTCGGCGCAGGTCTCCGCCCGAAGCCAGCGCCCCGAGAATCTCTTCCTGACCAACGACTCGTATGGCCTCTTCGCCAGCCTGCCGCCGGATTTTTCGAACGGCGTGGTGAACCCCCGCGGCCAGGCCCGCCTGCTCTCGCCCGGGACAGGCAGGAGGCTGTCACAACCGGAGGGGCACGTTCTCGAATCGGGGACGCTCGTGGGACGGGTCGACGAGAACCCCGGGGTGCTCAGGATGGGAGCAACCCCGCACCTTGACTACGGCCGCCGCTACACGCTCGAGCTGCGGTTCAACAGCGAGGATATCGTCGGGATCCTCCAGCTGTCGGGCAGCTCCATGTTCAGGGAATACACGCTGCCGCATTCGGGCGAGGCCCTGGCGTTCGGGAGCGGTCCCTCGAACGCCCGGGAACTGGCGCTGTGGACCAGCGACCCGGCGGGCGACGACATCGGGATCCGGTTCATCCCGACGGCGCCCGGTGAGAAGCCGGAGGATTTCACGAGGTTCGGCTCGTACCGGCTGCTCGAGGTGGACGCGGCCCACGAGACGGTCGAGGTCCAGACGCTCGCGCCCTTCGGGGTCCAGGTCAGGGCCGCGACGGAGGCCATCCTGGAGACCCCGCGCATGTACATGCCCGGCTACCGGGCCGAGGTCGACGGCCGGCCGGCGCAGGTCCTCAGATCCGCCGCGGGACTGGTGGCGATCCCCGTGCCGCCGGGATCCCACGCGGCAAGGCTCTGGTTTGAGGGTTCGCCCTCGCTCAGGATCGCCTATTGGGGAGCGATCGCCGCCTGGGCGGCGGTCGTCGCGCTCGCGGCGAAAGCCCTTGTGCGGGCCCTTGCCAGGGCTAGAAGTTGATCCGCTCCTTCTCGACCACGAGCGGCCTGCGGTTCACGCGCGTGTGGATCGCGCCGATGTACTCACCGATGATGCCGATGAAAAAGAGCTGGACGCTGGCGAAGAAGAAGAGGCCGATCACGACCGGCGCCACGCCGAGGGGAAAGCGCTCCCAGAACACGAGCTTGTAGGCGAGGTAGACCACGCCGAGGACGAACGACACCGAGGAGGCCACGAACCCGAGCATCGTCGCAAGCCTCAACGGGACCTTGGAGTGGCTCGTTATGCCGAGCATGGCCACGTCGTAGAGGGTGTAGAGGTTGTTCTTTGTCCTTCCGCGGGCGCGCTTCGGCTGCTCGTAGGGCACCAGGGCGATGGGAAACCCGAGCTCGACGATGAGGCCGCGCACATACGGGTAGGTCTCGTCCAGCGCGCGAAACGCCTCGACGACCTTCCGGTCATAGAGCCCGAATCCCGTGACATTCTCCGGCAGGTCGACGTCGGCCAGGCGCTTCACGAGCCGGTAGTACGCCTTGCGGACCAGGAAGAAGATGGAAGGCTCGGCGCTGTTCGTCTTCTGGCCGAGCACGACCGGACGGCCCTCGCGCCAGAGGCGGACGAACTCGGGGATCATCTCGGGGGGGTCCTGCAGGTCGGCCGCGACGACGATCACCGCATCCCCGCCGGCCTGAAGCAGCCCGTGGTAGGGCGAGCGGACGTGCCCAAAGTTCCGCTGGTTGATGATGACCCTGACCGTGGGATCCTCGGCGGCGAGGGCGCGCAGCGCCTCCTGCGTGCCGTCCGTCGACGCGTTGTCGATGAACAGGTGATCGAGCGCCACGTCCACCAACCGCGCGGCCGCCTCGCGGATGCGCGCGTGGAGCGCCCGAACGTTGTCGCGCTCGTTGCGGCAGGGCGTGAGGATGGTGATTCGCGCGGGGGTGGTCACATCGTTTCAGCGCTGGGGCTAGCACCCTCCGGCAGATCCGGCAAGCCCTACCCGGAGGACGGGCTCGCGCGGCGAGGCGAATTGGCGACCCGATTCCCGCGGGCCGCACGGCGCCTCGGCGCCGAGGGACGTGCGCGCCCCGAACCTTCACCTGGGGCCCGCACTGCCGGCCATCTGGGGCTGATACTCGGCCACGAGCTTATGGAGCTCCATCTTGACCTGGTCCGCATCGAGGGTCGCGGCCCTCTCCTGAATCCGCAGGAGCCCATCCCGCAGGGCCTCGAACGGCAGCGGCTCGCCCGTGAAGCGCAGGATCTTGGGGTGGCCGGTGGGCACCATGTTCTCGGTGTTGTAGTTGAGCTCCTCGAAGAGCTTCTCCCCGGGCCTCAGGCCGGTGAAGGTGATCTCGATGTCGACCTCCGGCCTTAGGCCGCTCAGCTCGATCAGCTGGCGCGCCACGTCGACGATCTTCACCAACTTGCCCATATCCAGGACGAAGATCTCGCCACCCTGCCCCAGCGTCGCGCTCTGGAGCACGAGGCCGACGGCCTCCTGAACCGTCATGAAGTAGCGGGTGACGTCCGGGTGCGTGACCGTGACGGGGCCGCCGGCGGCGATCTGCTTCTTGAAGGTGGGTATCACGCTGCCTGACGAGCCGAGGACATTGCCAAAGCGCACGGCCATCAGCCGGGTGCGCGTGCCGCTGTGCCGCTGCAGCGCCTGGAGGCACAGCTCGGCCAGGCGCTTCGTGGCGCCCATGGCATTCGTGGGGTTGATGGCCTTGTCGGTCGAGATGAGCACGAAGCGCTCGGCCCCGAACTCGATCGAGAGCTTGGCAAGCTGCTTGGTGCCGATCGTGTTGTTGCGGAGCGCCTCGTAGGGCTGGTGCTCCATCATCGGTACGTGCTTGTGGGCGGCGGCGTGAAGGATCAGCTGCGGGTGGAACCGCTCGAATATCCCGCGCATGCGCTCGGCGTCCAGGACGTCGGCGACGAGCGGCACGATCTGGGGGCCGCAGCCCATGTCGAGCAACTGCTGCTCGACCTGGAACAACTGCGCCTCGCAGCGCTCCACGAGCAGCAGCCGGGCGGGGTGGTGCCCGGCCACCTGCCGGCAGAGCTCGGCGCCGATGCTGCCGCCCGCCCCGGTCACCATCACCGCCTTGCCCTGCACGAGCTCCCGGATGGCCTCCGTCTTCAGGTCGATGCGCTCGCGCCCCAGGAGATCCGCGATTTCAACCGGGCGTATCTGGGAGGCCTTCACCACGCCGTTGACCATCTGCTCCATCGAGGGAACCGTCTCGAACCGCAGGCGCGCCTCGTTGAACACCTGGACGACCTCGCGGATGCGCCGCCCGGAGGCGCTGGGCATCGCGATGATGGCCTCGTCCGCGCGGATCTTGCCCTGCGTCAACAGCTCCGGCCGGCCCACCACGGGGACGCCGTGCACGCGCGTGTTCCACTTGGCCTGGTTGTCGTCGAAGAAGGCGATCGGGTACATGCGCAGGTCGGGCCTGAGCTTCATCTCCTTGGCGAGATTGGCCCCGACGTCGCCCGCGCCGATGATCACGATCCGGCGCAGGGGCCGGTCGCCGTTGCCGTTGCCCCTCTGCCTTTCCCGCAGGATCCGGAACCCGATGCGGACGCAGCCGAGCGCCGACGTGTCCAGGAGGAATCCGAGGATGATGATCGACCGCGGCGGGGCGGCCTGGCCGTTGGTGGCGAACCAGACGCCGAGCGACACCACGCTCGCCGAGGCGCAGGCCATCACGATGCGCCTTGCGTCTGGCAGGCTGAAGTAGGTCAGCAGGCTGCGAAACTGCCCGTAGCAAAGGAGCGAGAGGAGCTCGACCGGCAGCGTCCACCTCAGGGTGCTCCAGAAGAGCGTCCGCTCGTCGGCCGGCGGGTGGAACTCGAACCGTATCAGGTAGGCGATCCAATGCGCCACGATGATCGCGACGCTGTAGATGACCACCAGCAGCAGCACCCGCGTGGAGGCGGGGATGTCGGCGAAGGGCGGCCGACCGGGGTCGGACGGGGCGGCAAACGGAGGCTGGCTGCCGCCCGGCGAGGGAACGGACGGCGGCGGCCCGCCGGCGCCGTTGGCCGGCCCGCGGGGTGGACGTGTGTCGCTTTCCTCGTTCATGCTGTGTTGAAGGACCGCAATCGGGCGCCCGTTGGCGCTGCACGCCTTCCGGATGGGGCCGTGGGCAGGCAAATCCTGCAGGCAGCCTTGGAGAGGCAGGTCCCGACGTCGAGTTTGAATGCTCCCGCGCGAAGCGGCAGGGCAGCCGCCCGGCGGGGATTTGGCAGGCAGTGGCCGTCAGGGATCATGGCGCGCTCGCCGCGGCCGGCCGGCTGCGGAATCGGGCCCTGGCGTAGGCGAAGAATGCAAGCCACATTGCGCAGACGAAGGCGGCCGAGGCGAGCCTCCCGCCCCAGCCCATCCGCATCGCCGCCAGCACGACAAGGAGTGCGACACCCTGCAGGGCACCCTCCAGCAACGTGACAAACCGGTGGGATTTTCCGGCCCGCACCAGAAGCTGGTAGAAATGGTCCCGGTGCGACTCGAGGCATTTCTCCCCGTTTCGAATCCGCCGCACGAGGGTGACGGCGGTATCCAGGACGAAATTCGCGTGGAGCAGCCCGAAGGCGCCGAGGAGGTACCAGCCGAGGTCCCGCGCCAGCCAGAACGCGAGGACCGAAAGGAGGAATCCGAGGGGCGCGCTGCCGACATCGCCGAGGAACATGCGCGCCCGGGGAAAATTGTGCGGCAGGAATCCGGCCCCTGCTCCTGCAAGGACGACCGCGAGGATGACGGCGGGATGAGACGGGCTCGCCCCGGCCGCCACGGCGACAAGGGCGGTGCCGACACCGGTTGCGACCACCTGCATTCCGGCCATACCGTTTATGCCGTCCATGAAATTGAACGCATTGGTGTAGCCGGTGATCCAGAAGAAACCGACGACGGCGAGGGCCGCGGCCGCAACCGGCTGCAGGCTGGCGGGACGGCCAAGCCCGAGGGCCCACAGGGCGATGATCGCGGCGCCCGCGTGCACGCCGAGCCTTATCACGTGGCGCACCGAGCGGACGTCGTCCGCGAAGGAGACCGCCGCCAGGATCAAGCAGGCGAGCGCGATCCAATAGAATCCGGCCACGGCGCCTGGTGAGACGCTCAGGGCGCCCGCGGCCGCTGCGGCGGTCAGCACCCCCACTCCCCCCCCGCGCATGACCGGTTGGTCGTGGCTGGACCGTTGGTTCGGCCGGTCCAGGACGCCGAGCCTCGCCAGTGACGCGCGGACGGCAAAGCCGCACAGGTACGAGAGCACCGAAGCCAAGAGGAATGCCCAGCAGAGTCTCATTGGGCTTTGTTCGTCATGTGGCGCTCCCTGTGCAAGGCAAGTCGGGCAGGAATCCGCCTGCCCCGCAAACCGGGAAACCGGGACGTCCCGAGAAAGCCGCTCGCCCCGGTTGCGGGCGCGCCTCCGCGCCTAATGGGCGTCGGCATGCTTCCCTCCCCGTTGCGCATAGAGCCGTTCATATTCAAGCGATACGAGGCCGTTCACCCTCGTCGAGTCGAACAGCGCCAAGACACGTTCCCGGGCGGCCTGTCCCAGGCGCCGTCTCAATTCCTTGTCGCGGAGCAGGAGCAGCAGTGCGTCGGCCAGTGCCGGTGCGTTCTTGGGCGGGACAAGCAGCCCGGTTTCACTGTGCACGATCGAGTCCGTGAGCCCGACAATGGAGGTCCCGACGGCCGGAATCCCCATGACGCCCGCCTCGATGATGACGTTCCCGAAGCCTTCGCGATAGCTCGGCAGGCACAGCACATCGGCGATGGCCAGGATGTTCTCCGGCCTCGGGTCGTAGCCCGTGAGCCGGAACCTGCCGTTGCCCCGCATGTCCGCGAGTTCCCGCTCCAGCTCGACGTCCCCGGCCGTCTCCATGGGCCCGACCACAAGGAGGAAGCAGTCGGCCCCCGCAGCCAGCACGCGCTTGAACGCCTGGATGAGCTCCACAACGCCCTTGTCGCGGGTGACCCGGCCTACAAACACAATCAGCGGGATCCCCTGGGGGACCCCGTGGGCGGCCCAGGTCTCCGCCCTGCGGTAATTCGCGAGGGCGCCCTCCCATCGGCTCACGTCGGCTCCCGCGAGCGAGCCCGCGCCGAGCACACGCAGCGACGTCTCGTCGCCGATGCCCTCGGAGATCAGGTATCCCCTCTGGCTCGCGCTGTCCGTGTAGCACTGCGTGTCCAGGGCCAGGATCAGGCGGTCGCAGGACCGCGAGATCCAGCGAAGGGGTCCCCTCATCTCCGCCCAATGCTGCCCGGTGAACGTATGCAACCGTATCGGCACACCCGCCGCCCGGGCGGCCAGGGCGCACAGGAGGCCGGCCTTTGGCGTGTTCGAATGGACGACGTCGTAGCCGCCGCGGCGGAAAAGGCGGTAGAGGCGCAAGAGCGCGACCGCATCGGCCACCGGAGCGATCTTGCGGGGGATCTCGATATTGACCAGGCGCACGCCTGGAATCTGCGCCAGCTGCTCGCATTCCGGCCCGCGGCTGCAGACAAGGTCCACGCGGTGGCCGGCTCGGGCCAGGAACGGGATCTGCCCGGCGGTATGATGAAGGAAGAAGAAGGGAACGGTCGCTACCCTGGCGATGCGGATCGAGGTCATGGGGGTCAGCAATGACGCTCCAGAAGCGTGCCCTTCAACCGCTCCCATTCCCCGATAGCCGCCTCGCCCTCTCCCCGAGGTATCCGGGCCGCAGGGCGCAGCGCCAGCGCCTGGGTCAGCGACCTCCACGCATCCCGTCCGACTCGGAGGCAGTAGATCACCGCCGAGCGCAAGGCAAAGCCGAATTGGCGGCGCCGCGTGAACGTGGCCACTTGAAAGCTCATGACGGTCCAGTGGATCCTAAGGTGCTTCTTCAGCCTGATCCTGTCTCGAATCCGGTAGGCGAACTGGATTTCATCAACGCAGGCGAACGTGCTCTCCCGATAGCTGCGCAGCAGCAGCTCCTGGTCGTCGCTGAGATAGGATTCTGGGATCCCGTAGCGGTACTTCCGGAACCACTCGATCCGCCCCATCCACGTCGGATGTGCAAGGTAGAATCCCCTCCATGGACGGGAGCATATTTCCGCGTGGCGCAGTGGCGAGGGGAAGAAGCCGACGAGTTCGTTCCTCGCGGATATCTTGATGGCCCGCACGGCGACCAGATCGAGGCTCGGGTCGCGGCTCAGTCTCGCGACCTGGCTCGCAAATCGCCCGGGATAGGAGATGTCGTCCTGGTCCATTCTCGCCAGATACTGGCCCCGTGCCAGGTCGATCGCCTCATTTAATCGGGCGGCGGCCCCCACGTTGCGACCATCCCTGCGCAGATTGATCCGGGGGTCGGATAGGTCGGATATGGACTCCAGCGCGCCATCCGTCGAACCGTCGTCCAGAATCAGGAATTCCCAGTTCGTGTAGGACTGCTTGAGGATCGACAACACCGCAGCGCGCAGGTGCTCGCCCGCATTGTACACGGGCATGGCGACGGTAATGAGCCCTTGCGGGAGGGATTCAGTCATGAGACGCGTAGCCGCCGCCCGCTCCAAACAGGGTGGGATCTCGCATTGGACGAACGTGCCGCGTCCGAAACGATGCACGCCTTTCGACTCGGGCCCATGTCAGATCGTTATCCAAGAGGGAGGGCATATGTCGATGGCTGCGCTCGGAAGGCCCTGTACCCAGGCCTTGGGCGCAACCACCACCTTATGGGGGTTTGTCCCCAGCCACGCGGCCCACCAGCTGAAGGAACTATTGGCAATGATGTGGTGCTGGCACGAGGCCATTAGGAGCAGCTCATCCACGTCCGAGCACGGGCACAAGTCGGCAACGAATTTGCAGGGGATCGGCATCCTTAGGTTTGCTTTGGCCCACGCCGGGTCGTCGGAGAACACATAGCAGACGGTGCCTGGCGCGTGGCCGACAACGTCCACCGCATCGCGAAAGTACTCAACGCCGCAGGTTCCGTGAAAGTCCCGTGACCTGGGCACCACCCTGCCGTCGGCGTCAAGGCCGAGGTTCCTTCGGACATGCACGGAGATTGAGCGGCCGCACGCGATCTCCCCCAACAACGCGGCGACCGGCGCGGAATAGCCCGACCGCAGGGTGAACTCCCGGCGAAGCGTCTCCTGAATCGCCGAGAAGTACCGTTGGTTCTGCCAGTACCCAAAGAAGTACGCCCCGGGCCTGATGCCGGCTACCACGGAGGGTCTGAATTGGAACGGTGCCGGATCGTAGACCACTCTCCGCCACACGGGTGGAACCGCGCACCATGCAGCTTTCGCCGCCCGGCTCCAGGGACTTCGCCACGTCACGCCTAAGGGAATCTCCTTGGGCTCGGCGGGCACGACCTCGGTGTTGAACTGAGCCAAGGCAAAATGCCGGCGATAAGCGTCGCTCCTGAATCCGCTGCTCAGGTCGAACTTCACCTGCATCCCCGTCTCCTTGGCGATTCGGCGCCCCAAGGCATACTGGAACATCTGGTTCCCGATGCCACCCATGAGCCTCACAACGACCATCCGGTCGGCCTCGGGGGAGGCGCTCCGTGTTGTCGGCAAGCCGCTCACTCGGTTTCCGGAGGTTTCAATCGTTGTGGCCTAGGTTTCACTCTGGTTGCGGAACACGCTGAACACTGCCTTGAGGAGCACATCCGTGACCCCCACTGTCCGGATCAAGAGTGCTGCCAGCACTCCGGAGTGAAGATATTTCCGGGCAAAGTACACCTCGCTCTTAATGCGCCGACGCATGCCGCGCATGGTGGCGCCCGCGGCATTTCGGCCGGCACTCGCTCCTTGCTCGTGATCGACGCACGAATGCGTCACGAGCGCGCAGCCCAGTCCGCGAGCGCGAAGCTGCAGGCCGAGGATCAGCTCCTCGCAATAAAGGAACGTGCCTTCGTCGAGGTATCCGATCGCCTCCAGCACGTCGGTCCTGATGAGAAAACAGCATCCGTTGATGGTCTCGCATTCGACGACCGAATCCAGCGGGAAGGGCCTTTTGTCCGCGTATACCTGCCTCTGATAGACGCGGCTCAGGCCGGGCAGCCGGCGAAGGACGCTTGAGGAAACGACGAGCAGCTCCCAAAAACCGGGGATTCGGCGCACTTGAATCGAGCGCTCCGGAGCCACTCCGCAGCCCACGTCGCGCACGAGAGGGCTGCATGCGGCGTATCTGTCACCGCCCTTCAGGGCGCTCACCAGCTGTTCGAGTGTGCGCGGATTGCCAAGTATCGTGTCATTAT
Source organism: uncultured Opitutaceae bacterium (assembly GCA_964419075.1). GTDB lineage: Bacteria > Verrucomicrobiota > Verrucomicrobiia > Opitutales > Opitutaceae > Palsa-1447. The sequence continues at coordinate 15,233 of CAYQOH010000009.1, forward strand.
TGACCACGAGGGCAAACTCGGCAGACGAGGGCTTTGCTCGTAAGCCGGTGTTGTTCCCGGCGGAGTATCCAAGATTCAGGGGATTCTCCATCAGGGTCACTCCGGCAGGCAGCCCGGCCCGAAGGTCGCGCAACTGGGCATCATTCGACCAGTTATCCACCACGACCAGATCCACGCGTACTCCCGCCTGCTGAAGGAGCGACCTTGCACAGCGGATCGTCAACTGCGGCCGATTGTAGTTCAGGACGACGACCCTCACGGTAGGCGCATCCTCAGGTGGGCGTGGCGTGCTCATGGTGTGGGCGGCTCAGAGGCTCCCGCTGCCTTTCGGCTGGCCCTCGCGAAAATCCCGGTGATCCCAGAGGCGTGAAAGGGCCAACGCGGATGCGGCGAGTGCGGCGTGGGAGACGGCGCCTGCGATGAAGCCAAGGCGTGTCGCACCGTAGCCCAATCCGAAGGCGGTCGAGGACATTGCCACCTGCAGCAGTCCCGCTTTGAGCTCAGCCCGGACCCTCTCATCGTTGCTCTTGCCAAGCAGCCAGCAGCACAAGACCGCCCAAACCAACACCCCCGCACCCCACCCCAGGCACACGAACAGGGGCCCGCCGCCGTGGTATTCCGCGCCTGCAATGCCCGCCGCAATTGCCGCGAGCCCAAGGAGATTGACCCGCGACTGCAGGTGCGAGGCCTTCGCCGCGATGGCTGCGGATCCGCAGTACGACTTGCAGTAGATGATCGCAGGAAGGGTTGCGCAAAAGCAAAGGAGGAACGGCTTGCATGTGGCGTACCTGCCGTACCACCGGTCGATGAAGACGGTGGCCGGCCAGAAGGCGAAGGGCGCGCACCAGTAGAGCCATATCCAGATCGAATGCGATTGAAGCCGGTGCCTGTCGGCAGCCTTCAGGCGCAGGAGCAGGGGGAGCGTTGCGGTCGCGATTCCGTCGCCGGCATAGAGGACAAGGCTGCTGAGGCTGAACGCGAATGAATAGTCCGCGAATGTCTTCCGAGCGAATTGCGAAGCGATGACGACCTTATCCGCGGACAATGCGAGGGTGGCAAAGACATTGGCGGCGTAGAGATGGGCGCAGGAACGCCACTGCAACGTGACCGAGGCAGAAATGGCCTCGGCCGGTGCATCTGCCGCGGACGCTTTGAACCGCGAATACGACAGGGCTTCGGCCGCCGCGACCGACACGGCGATCGGGAGGAGGAAGGAGCAGTCGAGCGTGAGGGTGCTGATGGTCTTGGTCACAGCGATGATGCAGATGAAGGCCAGGCCCGCGCATCTGCCGATGCAGTTGTAGACGAAGAACCGGTTGAATCCGCCCTGGGTCTGGGCGGCGTAGTTGCAGAGCGTCTGGCCGTTGAGCAGGAACCACGACAGCAGCAGGGCCGCCACGGTGGTGGCGGACTCCGTGGGATTGAGGAGCCAGAAGCCGACGGCCCCTACCGGCGCCAGCAGCAGGAGGAACCCGAGGAGGAGGCGCCGCGTCTTTCGAAGGAGCGCCAGCTTGTGCGACAGCGAATGGCTGTGCAGGGATTCCAGATAGAATCCGCTGAGGAGCCCAAGATGAAGGAACCCCGCGTAGCCGCTGTAGAGGATCAGGATGCGGTACTCCGCAAATACCGCCTTTTCCGCGATCCGTGGGAACACGAGCACGGTGGTGGCAAGGTAAAGGAGGTCCAGGCCCGTGACGCCGTACGTGAACGCGATGTTCTTTGCCTGTTCCAACGCCCGGTTCGGCGTGGAGGGGCTTGTCCGGCTCAAGAGGGGAACGGTCATCGGGGTTACTTCCGCAGGGTCGTGCTTGCGTCCTCCAACTCCCGAACGGCCCGCGCCGCGCCGGATCGGCGATGCGCGCGGGCCTCCTTCGAGGCTTGAGGGTCCGCGCGCAAGGTCATCGGGCTGGGGGTTGCGCCGTGGTCCAGGAGCCGGCCCTGCCGTTCTCGACAAAGAGAAAATTGTGGCTCTTGAGCGTATCCCGGCCGGTGGCCGCGATCCGCTCGATCTCCTCCCGCGCGATGGGCCTATGGGGAGCGGTCGTTGTCCATGCCTCGTATCCATTCGAGTAGAATACCTGAAAGGTGCTCAGCAGGTCGGGATTGATCGCCGATCCCCTCGGCTGGTGCTCCCCGACCGAGATCTCTACCATCCATGTCGGCTTCGGGGCCATGCCTAGGAGCCCGCGCGCTCCGTCCAGCATCCGCCTCTCGGCGCCCTCGATGTCCACGATCACGAGGCAGCGCTTGCCGGCGACCAAGGCCCCGGCTTCGGCATCCAGCGTCGAGGTGGGTACCAAGGTGGGAGTGGCCTCGGGGCCCCTCGCCCACCCCTTGATCAGCGAGGCGCCGGTGCCCTCCCCGTAGATCTTGGCCGCGCCCCGGCTGTCGCTCAGCGCCAGGGGGACCACATGAACCAAGTCGGACCACCCGTTCGCCTCCACGTTCTTGACGATGTACTGCAGGTTCACCGCGACCGGTTCGAATGCGATCACGCGCTTCCCGAGGCTTGCGGCCAGGCAGCAGTAATATCCGATGTTGGCGCCGACATTGATGCAGAGGTCGGCATCCGGCAGCAGCCGCTGGATCAGGCGGGTTTCCTCGGCTTCGAATTCGCCGCGCTCCATGGCCGCATTACCAATAAGCCGGAATCCGAGCGGCGTCTTCACGGGCACGTCCAGAAGGTGCCAATGTTCCTTCACCAGGCGGTAGGCCATCAGCAGCTTCGGGAAGCGCTCGGCGAGAGGCCGGAGGAGGCCAAGGATTGCTCGTTTCATGGGAACGGTCTGTTGCTAGGGTATTCGGGGTTCGGAGTCCATCGTCCGTCGCGTGTGCTCGCTCGCGGAGCATGCTCGCCCGGGGTCAGTCGGCCTTCCCGGTGCCGCCGGGCGCCCCGGCATGGGCCGTCAACGTCCGCGGGTGCCTCCGTTCGCCTCCTAGGCGGTCTTGGGCGGCGCACGGCGGACGCTTCCGGGACCCTCGCTCGGCGATCCCGATGGCCTGGCGTTTATGGCGCGCGTTGCAAGCCACGACAGCAGGAGCGTGATCACGGTGTTCGCGCGTATGAATTCATTGTTTATCGGCGTCATGAGGCAGCAGTAGGACACATAGGCATACATGGATAATGTCCACAGGGACGTGCGCCGCTGGTTCTCCCTGTAGACCCATGAGCAGCCGATGCCGACAAGGCAGGCTCCAAGGATGGCGCCGGTGATCCCGGCATCGAGGGTGAACACGTCGAGATACGTGTAGACGTTGGTCACCTGCGGAAACCAGATCTGGGGCCGCGACAGACCCGGATAGCTGACGGGCACCCCAACCTTGGTGAGGAAGAAATAGACCGAATCGAGGGAATAGAATCCGGGTTCCCTCGGGTAGCCGCCCTGCAGGATGTCCTCGTACGCAAGCGGGGACATCCCGAAGTACGCGCTCAGCGACTGCTGCAGCGATGCGTGCGTGGAGCTCTGGCGGTTGATCGCGACCTGGGCGGCGACAAACGCGACGAGAAGCGCGCCACCGACCGAAACGGAAGTGATCCAGAAGGTCCTCCGCGACGGCTTGTAAAGCGACATCCACGCCACGAAGGCCACGAGTGACAGCTGCACCACGGGCGCCCGCGTGAAATGAAGGAGCGCGGAGAGTGCTGCGAGTAGGCAGATTCCGAGGAACAGCCTTCGGGAGATGAAACGGTTCGAAAGCAGGATGAGCGCCAGCGGCACGTAGATGACGTGCGCCCATCGGAAGGTGCTGAGAAACGGGGGAAGGTGTATCTCGGCCGTCTCACCGGTGACCCGCAGGGAGGCGAGGTCGTCGATGAGGGTTGAGAGGCTCAGCGACCTGCCGACCGACTCGAAGTGCAGGATCTCGTAGAGGGCCCCCGACCACTGGAGAATCAGCAGGCCATACAGGATCGCCAGCGCAGGGATCTTGGCGACCGGCTGGGGCTCTCCCGCGGTCCTCACGCGCCCCGTGATGAGGGGCAGGATCGAGCCGATGAGGAAGGCCCACCAGGCAGCAATCAGCACCATCGTTGTCGAGGCAGCCGGCCGGTTGGCGCCGTCCATGGCCACCTGCGAGATGCAAAGGCACGGCACCCACACCGCCGAATAGACAAGCGCATGGACGGGCACCGAGCTGGCGATGCTTGAGAGGGTGAGCAGCAGCAGGGCGACCCCGGCGAAGCCAACCCCCAGTACATAGAGCGACTCAATGCCCATGGGCGATCCGGACGGCGGGCTGCGGCGCGCCCCTCGCGGGCAACCGGAAAGGGGAGGCGCCGGGCGCGTTCGAACTTCGGCGGACAGTGTTCATCGCGGGGACGACGGGTAGGGCGGCGACAGGGTTCACTTGCCGCACACGGCGATCATGAAATCCTTGGCAGCCAGGTGCTCCCTGATTTCGTGCGTCTCGTAGTTCTGGTAGTAAAGGCGGTCAAGCGAGAATCCGGCGGCCGTAATCCAGTCATTCAGCACCTTCTCCGTGATGAAGAACGAGCGGTGGTGCATCCGGGAGGCGTCCGTCTCCTCCTGGTTGTAGGGCGTCGAGAGGATCAGCCTCCCGCCCTTCCTGAGCATCGCGTTGAACGTTCCCAGGACGGCCGGGACAAGCGTCGGGGGGAAGTGCTCCAGCGTCTCGAATGAGACGATGGCGTCGAACCTGGCATCCGCTTCGATCTGCAGAATATCGGCCTGCGCAAAGGACACGTTCGGGACGCGGGCATAGCGTCGCCGCACGACGGCGATCACCGGAGAGATGTCATAGCCGAACGCCTCCCGGGCGACCGTGGCGAGCATCACGGTCCCGTAACCGGTGCCGCAGGCGAGATCGCCGACCACCGCGTCGCTTCCGATCAAACCGCACGCGAACTGATAGCGCCGGTAGTGAGACTTCTGGTAGAGGTCGAGCTTCTCGAAGTTGATTTGCCCATCATAAACAATATCGACCCGTTCGCCGCGGTTGGTGAAATCCCTCCCGAGGGCGCGCTTCGTCAAGCGCGAGAGCCACCTAACGCCCCGCATGGGCTGGCGCTGCAGGTGCTGGAGAAGGTTGCCTAGTGGGTGCGTTTCCAAGGGTGCTTGGGATAAATCCGTGCGCGCGGCTGGTCAATGGCGCCGAGGGCGCCGCGTGGATCCGTGCGCGGGGCCCAGGCTCGCATGGCACTCAGCGCGCGCTCGAATTGACCCGAGCGCCCGACTTCGCGCCGGGCATCCGTCGACGCTTCGCCCCGTCGCGCCTGAATGCGGCGAGTCCTCCCCCATGAGGCGACGCGGCTGCGGAAGAATTCGATGGCTGCATTTCAACTGATGGCGTTTGGAGGCAACATGGAGGACCCGGCGAGGCCGCCCGCGCTCATCCTGGTCTCCTCGAAGATACGTGTCGCGCAGGCATAAGGCCCCTGGTAGATTAGGCGTTACGGCAGAGGGTAGAATTCGACGACGTGCGGGAAATTCAATTCAAATGAACCGCTGCACAAGTTCAAAGTGCAGACGGGCCGCAGGGTTCTCCGGTGGCGGCCACGCGAACCGCGCTGGAGTGCGCCTATCAATCCGAATGCTCCGCGGCGGGATCCGACGAACCGAACAGGGAGGGCCACGCCTCGAGAGGCGCTTCCCCGGATTCCCCTCTGGACCGTCGCGCTCGCGTACGGGCTCCGGCGAGACATTCCGCGGCCTCGGTCCTGTTCCGGCCGCTGCCGGGCGGAAGCAGCGAATAGGCTTTCTTTTGGAAAGGCGCACCGTGAACGTGGCGCTACCCCGATGAGCAGCACCCAATCTAGAGGGACCAATCACGTCGTCTCGGGAAGGCAGAACCAACTGGACGGCCTTCGCGGTTTGGCAGCAGCCTCGGTGGTGGTCGCGCACGGTATCGTCACCTTCGACTTCGCGCTGTTCTCGGGCAGCGCAAGGGACAGCATCGTCCCCTGGGACATATACCTTTCCGGAGCCCCGTTCCTGCTTCCGATGGCCGGCAATCTGCCGGTGTGTATCTTCTTCGCCCTGAGCGGCTACGTCCTGTCTCACTCGTTCTCCAACACGGACCTTGGGCCCTTGGCGCTGTTGTTCAAGCGGTACACGCGCTTCACCCTGCCAATACTGTCGGCCTGCGTGATATCCTATGCGCTTTTGGCTTGCGGCCTCATGGCAAACCAGCGCCTTGCGGTCGTCACCAAATCGGCATGGCTGGCGCACCAGATGCAGCAGGTCCCTTCGCTCAGCCAGGCGCTTCAAGACGGTTTGTATCGCGCCCTGGTGCACCTGACTCCGGTGCCGACGCCATATGATTCGGTCCTCTGGACGATGTGCATCGAATTCTGGGGCTCAGTGATGCTTATAGCCATCTTCTTTATTGCCGGGTTGCTTCCGCCGGGCGCCATGGGGCGCGAGAGGGCCCGGGTCATCCTTCTTGTCGTCGCGGGGGTGGTTGGGTGCACCTCGTACCTCGGCCTGTTTGCCTATGGCGCATTGTTCAATCTGACACAGTTTCATCGGCGGGTTCGGTCGGGAGCGGCGGCGCTGCTCCTGGCCTTGGGCCTGTTCATGGGCACGATCCCGTACAGCGCGGTGCCGTGGAGCATTGTGCGCCCTTTCATCGAATGGCCCCTGCCCACGGTGCCCGGCATCCCGTTCACCCACACGCCAATCACCTTCTTCCATTCCCTGGGCGCGATCCTGGTCTTGATCGCGGCCAATTCGTTTCTTCCGTTCCGGCGCATGCTCTCCTCCCGCCCCTTTCGTTTTCTCGGCCGGATTTCCTTTCCCCTGTACCTCATCCACATCCCGCTCCTCATGTCGGTTGTGTGCTCGTGCGCCCTCGGCCTGCTCCACTTTGGAATGCCCTACGCATGGATGGCGGCGCTGTCCCTTGCACTCTTCTTTGCCGTCTCGCTGTCAGCGGCGACGGTTCTCTTGTTCGTCTGCGAGGGGCCGTCGATCACCCTGTCCGGCTGGGTTGGCGTCGCGACCGACCGTCTGGTGCGAAGGATGGCTGCGTTTGCTCTGCGGCGCCCGATTCCACGGTCCGAGGACGGCCGGGACGGTTGACGGCCGGCCGACGAGGCGGGCGGCAGGGCCGCCCCCGATCAGATTCCGTGGCTCGCCAACGCGCCCAGCTGCGCCGCTCGCAGGCCCTGTGCCGCATCGACCACGGCGCCAGGCAGACCGCTTCGGTCATAGGTGTCGGGCCGATAGCCGTCCTTCGCCGCGACGGCCGAAACCAGCGGCGGACTCATCTTGTCCCACGCGCCGAGGCAGAGGCGGCGGTTCAGGCGTTCCAGGGAATCGACCGTTGAACCGGTCAACTGCTCAAAGGTGACGACTGCCAGTCGCTCCCTCGGCAGCAGGCTGGCCGCACGGAGGAGGCACTGCGACGCCTGCCGGAACGCGTCACAGAGAAAGGAATCGAGCTGGGATCGGTCACAATCCCAGAGGCCGTAGCAGTCGAACATGGCGAGCCACATCTTCCGGTTCGAAAGAAACGTGTCGAGCGGGTCCCGCGCCAGCCAGATGTAAGATGCGTTTGGGAACAGGCCCGCAAGGGCGTTCACGCGGAAGGTGTGGCCCGGGGACTTGAGGACAAGGCGCCCCGGCCGGCCGGCGCTGACGCCCGCGAGGAACTCCGTCCATTGGGCCACCCATCCCCCAGGCCGCTCGGCCGTCCATGTCTGCGGGTCGAGCCACCGCGACAGCTCGGGAAGCCGTCGTGGGTCAACGAACCCGCGGTAGACTGAAGGGACCCCGAGCGCGAGCAGGGCAAACTCATCCTCCTGCGGCGAGAGCGTGTTGACCTCAAGTGCGTCCATGGGCCGCCTGACGGACCTGCCTCCTCCGGGGGCCGCCCGGAGCCTGAATGACGACGGATTCAGGCATTGCGCGGTGGTTGGGGAAACCATGGCCGGGCACGCCCCAAGAAGGTCGTGTAGGTACGTGGTGCCGGAGCGCCAGAGTCCGAGAATAAACACCGGGTCGGAGCGCAGGGGCGGCTCCGGCGGGAGGAGCCGCTGCAGTGCCCGGTTCCGCTCGAACCAGAGGGACTGCCAGCGAAGGAGGAACCGGTTAAGCGCCCCGGCCCGCGTCGGCCTCCCGCCTTCCCGGATCCACCCGAGGGTCTCGCGGCCAACCGGGAGAACCACCGGCTTCCTATTCGGGCGGCTGGTCATGCCTACGAAGCTGCTCTTCGATCGCGTTGCGCATCCTGGCGGCGACCGCGGCCTGGACGGAAACAAGGTTGCTGGTCTCTCCCGGATCCGACTGCAGATCATAGACTGCGTCGGCCAATGGCGGAATCAGCGGGCCGCGGAGGTGCCCCAGGTACCGGACGTATTTCCAGCGGCCCTCGATCATCGCAATGGACCCCACGTTGAACCCCTTGAAGCGGGAATTCTGCTCGAAATTCATCGAGAACACCGGGCCGTCCATCCTTTGGCCCTGAATCGCCGGCCTCAACGAGCGTCCCTCGACGGGCCCCTCAACGGCGACGCCCGCCAGGTCCAGGATCGTCGGCATGAGGTCGATCTGCTCCGAAAGGACGCCCACGCGCCTGCCGGCGGCCTGGCCCGGCTCCTTGATGAGAAGCGGCACGTGGATGACGTCCTCGTGCAGCATCGGCCCCGCGTGGGTTCCGTATCGGTGCGAGAAGCTCTCGCCGTGGTCCGAGCTGACGATCAGCAGGGTCTTCTCGAAGACTCCGTGGCCCTTGAGCCATTCGATGAATTCCCCGATGCTGGAATCAAAATACGCCAAACCCTCGTCGTACCGCCCGGCGAACTGCGAAACCCGCTCGTCGTCGAGCCGCGAGCTGAAGAACTCGTTGATCGGGCTGGAGTCATACCTCGTGCGCATGAGCGGCCCCGGGTTGAAACGGCCAAGGAAAGGAGGCGGGGCCGCATAGGGGCTATGGGGGCGCATCACGTGGACCCAGAGAAAAAGGGGCCGCGACGGATCCCGGTCCCGAATCAGCGCCCTCGCCCGGTCAAAGGCCGGCTCAAGTGCGTTTTGATCCGTCGGCGTCCAGGCGCCCGATGCGATCATGAGGCGGTCGACGACCTTGACCGTAGTGATGAAGGCGCCGAGCTCGGTAACCGGGGTGAAGTGGGAGAACCGGGTGGCCATCACCGAGGAGATCATGGGGCCCGAGTAGTGGGTTCTTGCGAATGCCGACACGTCCAGGGACCGGTCGCTCCGGTTGAGGAATGGGGCCGCGAGCGAGTTGGTCCAGACGGCATCGGTCGCGTAGCCTGCCCGCTTCAGGCGCCCCACCAGCCCGGCGTCCGCGATCGCGGTGGACACCACCGCAAGAAACTGGTTGGCGCGGTGCGTCCAGGGCCGCACGCCATCCAGGATCGAGTTCACGGAGGCGGTGGTGAAGTTGCTGTTGGCGTAATAACGCTCGAATACGTCCGCCCCGTTCGCGAGCCGCTCCAGGTTGGGCGTCGTCGGCCGCGAATAGCCCATGAACGAGGCGTGGTTTGCCGCGAAGGCGTCGGCCGTCACCAGGATGATGTCCGGATGATCCGCCGCCGGCCGGGCGTCCGGCCACGCCGTCCCCTGCGGGACGAGCGCCTCCCGGTGGAACGTGCAGACCACGGGAGCCACCAGGACCACGACGAAGCCGCAGAAGGCGCAGAACCCGAGCACGCGCTGAAGTATCCGCAGCTCGGCGACGTTCCGCCACACCGCGACGCCGCATGCGAGAAGCACCAGGGCGCCCACCCCCATCTGGTTGCGGCCCAGCCATTCATCCACGGCGACATTGTGAAGCCCGACCCAAAGCTTCGCCGCACGGATGACCGCCACGGCGACGGTCGACAGCGCCGTCCAGCGCGCAACGCCAAGGACAAGGGGCGCCGAGTCCCGGCGCAGAAGGACGGCGAGCGCCGTCGCGGCCAGCGCGGCGAGCGCCCCGATGACCAGACCGAAGCAGGCGTAGTACAGCCACGCCCAGGCCCACACCGGGAGCAGCTCCCAGGGCCGCAGAAACACGAGATATCCGTCGACCGCCAGGAGGAAGTCAATCGGGAGGACGATCCCGATGGTCGCGGCCATCACCAGCAGCACCCCCTTGACGTGGGCGCCGCGCCAAGGCTTGGGGTCGGCATCCGTCATTTGCGGTCGTCGGTCTTCTTGTCCTTGGGGCCAAACACGCGCCGGAACAGGGCGGCGATCTTCCGTCTCAGGACCAGCCAGGCGCCGCCGATCGCGACGAAGACGGGGAACAGCATCTGGAACAGCCAGCCGCCGGCGTTGGGGTCGATATAGGCAAGGGACCCCGCATGGAGGAAGAGGGCGACAGCGTGCATGCTAAGGCTCGCGGCATATTGGCTGAGGGCTGCGAATGCAAATAATTAGGCTGCCCGGAAGGCGCGGGGGCGAGGAAGGCGTTCGCGCCCCGGCCATCGGAGGGCGTCGTACCTGATTCGTCCTTGCTCCACCTGAATTAAACCCTTTCATGGGAAGGCCATGACTTCCTCCGCTGGCGATTCATCGGGCGCTCCACGGAGCGCCGAGGCGGCCTACCCCGGCGGGATCGAGTTCGATTCCTACGAAAATGGCGACGCCCGCAAGGTCTTCGCCCGCATTCGGCTAGGGCTGCCGGCGACCTTAGGCCTTGCCGCCGTGGGGCTCGCCATCGGCGTCCTGGCGTGCCTCCTGGCCAGCCCGTTCACGTCGGTCTCGACGTCGATGCGGGTGGGCTTCGGCTTCAAGAGCTTCGCGCGGGGGGAATATCCCGACCACTCGAAGTTCCAGCCCGACGACCTGCGGGCGCCGGACGTCATCGTCGCGGCGCTCAAGCGGCAGGGGCTCGAGACGACCGAGGACTTCGCGGGCAAGGTTAGGGCCGCGCTGACCGTCGAGGGCGTCATCTCGCCGATCGTCATCAAGGAGCGCGACCGGCTGCGGGCGGCCGGCCAGAGCCCCCCGCCCTACCTGCCCGACGAGTACCTCGTGACGCTGTCGATGCCCCGGGGCGCCGCCCTCAGCAGCCGCCAGCGCGAGCTGCTGCTCAGCGACATCGTCAGCTCGTACGAGGAGAAGTTCCAGAACACCTACGTGGAGCTGCCGGAGGGATTTGGCAGCGCGTTCGAATCCCTGCAGAAGGCCGACTATTTCGAGTACGAGCTTGTGCTCACCAAGGAGGTGGAGACCATCAGCACCTACCTCCAACAGCAGCTCGACCAGGCGAAGACCTTCCGCTCCCCCAGCACGAACCTCTCGTTCAACGACCTCCTGCGCCAGACGGACCTCTTCTCGCAGATCGAGCTCAGCAAGACCCTCGGGCTCATCCGCCAGAACGGGCTGTCGAGCGACCGCGAGATGGCCATGGTCAAGATGGACTACTACCTGCACACGCTCGAGGATCAGGAGCGGCTGGCCGTCGAGGAGGAGAAGGTCGTCGACGACCTGCTCGCAAGGACGCAGGAGCGCTCGCAGAACTACGTCCTCGGGATCAAGTCCCAGGCAACCCAGCAGCGCACGGAGACGCCAATCCTCGACCAGGGACTCGTCGATTCCCTCCTCGCGAACGACACGGCTAACTTCCTCATGCGCCAGGCGCTGGACGCGGGCCTGAAGGTCAAGCGCGTGCAGGCGGAGAAGGCCCAGCTGCTCGAGCGCCGCCAGAGCATGGAGACGTTCCTCAAGAGCAACAGCGTCGATCAGTCGTCGGTCACCAGCCTGGTGCAGAAATCGCTGGGCGATCTGGAGGCGGCCTACAAGGCCCTGATCTCGAACATCCGGAAGACCCACGTGGATTTTGCGAAGCAGCAGTTTGCCGACGCGATCCGGGTGACCATGCAGGCCGCCACCGGAAGCGCCTACAAGCCGCTGGCCTTTGCCGGCATCGTGGGCGGGTTCGTCGGCTTCGCCCTCGGCGTGGGACTGAGCCTGCTCGGGATCGGCCTGGGCTCGGGGAAGCGCTGAGGCCCTATGGCAGGTGAAGCCGGCCGCGCGGGGTGCCGGGCCAATCGGCGGTCGGGCGGCACGGTCAGCTCAACCCGGCAAGCGAAGTGCATTCCCTCCTGACAAGACCGTTTCGCGCGCGATCGGCGGGCGCCCTGCTTGCGGCGACGGCGAGGGCCGGCCTGACCGCCGTGTTCCTCATGGCGTCCCTGCGCCTTCAGGTCGCGGCCATCCGCTCTTCCGGGGATGATTTCTGGCCGACGGCGATACTGATCGGCGGGAGCCTCGCATTGGGGGCATGGAGGCCCCGTGCGGCGCTCATGGCCTTCACGCTGGCGGCGCCGATCCTGAGCGGACTAAGCCAGAACACGCTGCTCGGCTGCGCCTTCTCGGCGAGCCTAGTCTTTTCCGGGATATGGATGGGAACGATGGTCAACAGGCTTCTTCCCCGCGGGCTATGGGGAGATTCGCCGCCCGAAGGTACCGGCATCAGCGGCCGCACCGTCCCGCTGCTGACCGCGGATCTTCTGATTGCGGCGGTGGCGCTGTCGCTCGCCTGGCAGCTGTGGCGCCACAGGGAGGCCGCGACGCTTTGGAGCATTCTCCTTAAGCAGCCGGTCTTCGGCTACGGCGATCCGAACTATTTCATGACCTCGGCGTTTCTCTGGCTCCAGGGACTCTTCTTCTTCAGGGGCCAGTGCGGCCTCTGGTCGACGCCAACGGCGGCCGTGTCCGTCGCCCAATCGGATGCCGCAGCCGCGGCGGGATGGGTCAGGATCGTCTTCCTCGTCTACGGGATCGCGATGGCCGTCTTCGTCCTTGTCCAGGTGACCCTCCAAATTCCCGAGGGATGGACGAGCGCGGGCCTCCAGGCCCCCTTTGAGGACATCAGTTCCTTTGGCAGCATGGCCGCGGCCGTGTTCATCTTCGTGGTGGCGACCCGGCGCAAGGCACCCTTTGGGACGCTCACGGCCGGGCTCGTAGCTTGCGCGGGCCTCCTCGCGATGCTCGTTGCATCCTGGTCGCGCGCAGCATGGCTCTCGGGGCTCGTGTTCCTTTCGCTGGTCGCCGTGTTCCGGCTGCCTCGGTTCTGGGTGGCGACGCTCATCGCGCTTCCCGTTGCTGCGGTCATTTTCATGAATTTTAGCCCCAGGGCCGCAGTCTGGACGCAGGAGCCCTATCTCGCGCGCCTGGGTGCGCTGGTGCGGTTGGAATCGCCGGCAGCAAAGGATCCCGTGAGGCTCAACCTGTACCGAAAGGCGACGGCGATGATCTCCCGCCGTCCCCTGTCGGGCCACGGCATCGGGTCCTTCTACCTGACCTCGATGGACTTTGCCCGTCCCGGCGATCCCCATGCCGGCGAGCCCGACTTTGCGCACAATTTTCTCCTTCAGGTCGCGGCCGAGCTGGGCCTGCCTGCCGCCGTGCTTCTTGCGGGCCTTGTGACCTGGGGCCTCTGGAGCGGAATTCGGGCCTGGCTCAGGCGAAGACAGGAGGAGCCTTCGCCTTCGGCAGGCGCCCTGACCCTCCTCGGTGCGACCTTTTCGCTCGGGGCCTACCTGCAGACGCAGCTGACGGCGAATTCCCTGAACGTCTACGCGAGCAACCAGTTCTTCTTTTGGTTCTTGTTGGCGGCCCTACTCGCGATGAGCTCGCCCGACCGCGGACCCGATTCGTAGGCGCAGCCCATCCGGCCTTTCGCTTCACCCCGACTGACGATGCGCAACTCAATGCCGGGCAACGGGGATTGAATCTGCCGGGCTCAGGAAGGCGGTTATCTTTGCTAGAGAGGTGTTCCGGCCGGGCTGCCGTCCCATCGCCACCGGGGCCGGCCCCTCACACGGTCTATTATAGAGGCGTGGCTGTCCGGTGGTGCGCCGGGCCTGGGTGCAACGGCTCGTCGGAGACGGGGGCACGGGCCGATTTGTGCCGAAAGCGACCAAGCGCGGTCTTTCAAATTAGGTCTTCCGGGGCAGGCGATTATCCGAAAATAATAGTCTCTTGGGTATTACGGAGGGAGCCGTGAATAAGTTGCAAAATAATACTTGTGTCGGGTGTGCCCAACAGAATATCAAGGTGCCTTCCCAAAGGGTTCCACCTCCCTTTTCCAGCATCGGCACAATTTCGGAGAAGTTTAGCATCAACTGATGACGGTCATTTAAGGACGTTAAAAATGAAGATCACCAAGGCATTAACCACGATCGCATGTTCAATGGCTGTGCTGCTGTTCACGGGCACGGCACTCGCACAGACGAACACCGGCACCGGAAATCTGACATTTGGTAACGGTACCAATACCGGCACGAACAACACGGCCACCGGCTACCTCTCGATGTATTTCAACACGAGCGGCGTCCAGAACACGGCCACCGGCGACGCGACGCTCAACAGCAACACGACCGGAAGCTTCAACACGGCGACCGGCGTCACCTCGCTCTTCAACAACACGTCCGGCACCTACAACACGGCCACCGGCTTCTCGGCGCTCTACGCCAACACGACCGGTATCGAGCTGACGGCCACGGGGTACGCGGCCCTCAATAGCAATACGACGGGGGCGCTCAATACGGCCCACGGCTACGCCGCGCTCTACACCAACACGACCGGCAGCGAGCTCACGGCCGACGGCGTCGAGGCGCTCTACAACAACACGACCGGCAGCTTCAACTCGGCCCTGGGTTTCGCGACGCTCTTCAAGAACACAACGGCGGCCGACAACACGGCCGTCGGTTTCAGCGCACTCAGGAACAACACGACCGGCGCCGACAATACCGCCATAGGTTTTCAAGCCTCCAAGGGCGGAGCCAATGCAAGCCTAGGAACCGGGTCGAACAACACTTCGATCGGCAGCCAGGCGGTCTTTAGCAATGTGGCGGGCTCAAACGACACGGGTGTCGGCTTCAAGGCGCTCAATCTGGCGACGGGCTCCGGCAACATCGGCATCGGCGCAAACGCCGGGTCCGCCGTCACCGCGGGCAGCAACAACATCGAAATCTTTGATCCGGGTCTGGCCGGGGACAGCGGGGTGATCCGCATCGGAACCGAGGGGACACAGACATCGGCCTACCTCGCGGGCGTTTGGGGCGTAACGAGCAACAACGACTCGGGAAGCCAGCAGATCGCCACGATCGATGATCTGGGCAACCTGGGATCCGTTACGGTCGGCAGCTTGGGGGGCATTGGCGCGACGGGTGACACGGGTCCGCAAGGTCCGGCAGGCGCGACAGGTGCGCAGGGTCCGGCAGGTGCGACAGGTGCGCAGGGTCCGGCAGGTGCAACGGGTGCCCAGGGCGTTGCTGGCGACACGGGACCGGCAGGCGCGACAGGGCCCGCGGGACCGACGGGACCATCGGGGGTGCTGACCGATGCGACAGGTGACACCGTTGGTGGTGCGGGTGCGCTGCCGGCTGTTGCCGCCACAACGTTCACGGGAAGCAACGAAACGGCATTCGGAGCCAACGCCCTCTTTGCGGACGCGACCGGAGCCTACAACACAGCAGTAGGCAGCGCGGCGCTCCAGTCGTCACAGAACGACTTTGGCCACACCGCCGTGGGTTATGCGGCCCTCTTCAGCCTTAACGGGGGACTCTATGATACGGCCTACGGCTATAATGCTCTTGGGAACTTGGTCACCGGCGGCAGCAACCTTGCATTCGGCGACAATGCGGGCTCCAACTACTCTAACGCTGAGAGCGGCAACATCGACATCGGCAGCTGGGGCGTCACGGGTGAGAACGACACGATCCACATCGGCGCGGCCCAGACAGCGGCCTACATGGCCGGCATTTACAACACCACCCTGGCAAGCCTCTCAAATCCTGGCAGCGCGATGGCGGTTGTGATCGACAGCAACGGCAACCTAGGTGTCACCGCGGCTCTTGCTGGTGCAACGGGCGCAACGGGAGCGATGGGTGACACGGGACCACAGGGTCCGGCTGGCGACACGGGTCCGCAGGGCCCGGCCGGCGACACGGGGCCGCAGGGTCTGGCAGGCGACACGGGTCCGCAAGGTCCGGCAGGCGCTACGGGACCGCAGGGTCCTGCAGGCGCAACGGGTGCCCAGGGCGTTGCTGGCGACACGGGTCCGGCAGGCGCAACGGGCGCACAGGGCGACACGGGCCCACAGGGTGACACGGGCGGCCCTGGAGTCGTTACGGATGCATCAGATAACGTATTTGGCGGCGCGGGCGCGCTTGGAGCCACGGGCTTCACTGGCAACAACAACACCGCGTTTGGATTCGACGCGCTGTCGGGCGTCACAACCGGAAGCTACAACGTCGGAATTGGCAGCGGTGCCGGGTCGAGCGTCACCTCCGGCACGGCCAACATCGACATTGCCAATATCGGCCTGGCCCTCGATACGGGCGTCACCCGCATCGGAACGAACGGGGTACAGGTTTCGACCTACATCACGGGCATTTACAACACGACGGTTTCGGATGTTGCGAACGAGCAGGTCGTCGTGGTGGATGAGAACGACAACCTCGGTACGGTTTCAGTCGCCAGCCTCCAGACCGGAGCGACGGGTGCCACAGGCGATACGGGCCCCATGGGTCCTGCCGGAGCCACAGGTCCCCAGGGTGCGCAGGGCGACACGGGTCCCCAAGGCGTTGCCGGCGAC
>CAYQOH010000010.1:0-30719 GCA_964419075.1 uncultured Opitutaceae bacterium
GATCACGCACGGGACCGACACGATGGAGGAGACGGCGTATTTCCTGAACCTGGTGGTCAAGAGCTCGAAGCCGGTCGTCCTGGTCGGGGCCATGCGGCCCGCCACGGCGATGAGTGCCGACGGCCCCATGAACCTCTACAACGCGGTCGCCACGGCGGCCGACCCCGGCGCGTGCGGCCGGGGCGTCCTCGTCGTTGCGAACGACGAGATCCATTTCGCGCGGGAGGTGGCGAAGACCAACACGACCCAGGTCGGGACTTTCAAGAGCACCCACCGGGGCCTCGCCGGCCTTGTCAGCTCCGGCCGCCTCCACTTCTACGGCGCCCCGGTCCGGCGCCACACGCTCGGGAGCGACTTCGTCCTTCCCGGGAAGGCGCCCCTGCCCCGCGTCGACATCCTCTACGCCTATGCGGGGATGGGA
This sequence comes from uncultured Opitutaceae bacterium, assembly GCA_964419075.1. Lineage (GTDB taxonomy): Bacteria > Verrucomicrobiota > Verrucomicrobiia > Opitutales > Opitutaceae > Palsa-1447. The sequence goes on from CAYQOH010000010.1 coordinate 422, forward strand.
CGGGGCCTGATCGACGCCGCCGTCCGCGGGGGGGCCCGGGGCTTGGTGCTTGCGGGCGTCGGCAACGGCAACCTGGGCTCCGCCGCCCTGGCCGCGGCGGCGAAGGCCGCGCGCGCCGGCCTTGCCGTCGTGCGCAGCACCCGGACCGGCGGCGGCATCGTCGAGCGCAACATCGAGGTGGACGACGACACGCTTGGGTTCATCGCCGCGGACGAGCTGAACCCCCAGAAGGCGCGGATCCTGCTGATGCTCGGGCTCATGCAGACCCGGGATCCGGCGACGCTCCAGGGGATGTTCTACGCCTATTGAGGCGCGCCCTTACCGGCTTTCCGGTAGGATGAGCGCTTCACTTTCCGGGGAGCGGCCGCAAGAGTCCCGGCCCCATGAGGATCGCCATTGTCGAAGATGAGCGCCTTTTCCGCGATGTCCTGCGCAAGGCGTGCGTGGCGGACCTGGGGCACGAGGTGGTCGGCGAGGCGGGGACCGGGCGCGAGGCGCTGCTCGTCGTGCCGGAAGCCCACCCCGATCTCCTCGTCCTGGACATCCACCTTCCCGACATGGACGGCTTCGAGGTGCTCCGCTCTGTGCGCCGCAAGCGGGCGCTGCTCAAGACGCTCGTGATCTCCTCCTATTTTGACGACTACCTGCTCTGCAGGATCGAGCGGGCGGACGTCCAGGGGTTCATCGACAAGTCCACGAACACGGTGTCGGAGCTCAGCCTCGCGATCGCGGCGATCGAACGAGGCTCAACCTACTTTCCGATGGCTTTCATGGAGGCCTGCCGGGCCCACAGCCGCAACCCCGTCGCCTTCGACAAGGTCCTGACGGACCGCGAGCAGACGATCCTGAGCCTGGTCGGGGAGCCCCTTTCGGACGCCGAGATCGCCGCCCAATTGCGGGTTTCCCCGGAGACCGTGGAGAAGCACCGTTTCAACATCATGCGCAAGCTGGGACTGCGGTCCCGCGCGGAATCCGCCCGCTTTGCCCGGCGCTGCGGACTGACGCGGCCCCCGGTGGCCCAGCGCCCGCGGCCCGCCCCGTAATCGCACGGTCTGGGTTGCAGATCGCCCGATCCCGGCTACCAACGTCCGGTGCAAAGCGACCCAAAACCCGAAGCGGTCGAGCCCGTTGGCGGTCGCCGGACCTTCTTCGGGATCCTGGTCGCGCTGAGCGCGTCCCACCTGATCAACGACACGCTTCAGGCGCTCATCCCCTCGATCTACCCCGTCCTGAAGGCCTCGTTTGGCCTCACGTTCACGCAGATCGGGCTGATCACGCTCAGCTTCCAGCTGACGGCATCGGTCCTGCAGCCGGTCGTCGGAAGGTACACCGACCGCCATCCCAAGCCCTACTCCCTGGCGGCCGGGATGGCCCTGACGCTCGCCGGGCTCGTGCTGCTTTCCCGGGCGGGCAGCTACACCATGATCCTTGTCTCGTCGGTCCTGGTGGGGATGGGCTCGGCCATCTTTCATCCGGAGGCCTCGCGCGTGGCGCACATGGCGGCCGGTCACCGGTACGGCCTGGCCCAATCGGTGTTCCAGACCGGCGGCAACCTTGGCTCCTCGATCGGGCCGCTCCTTGCCGCGCTGATCATCGTGCCGAACGGACAGTCCTCCATCATCTGGTTCACAGCCCTGGCGCTGGGGGGCATCGTGCTCCTCAGCAGGGTCGGCGCCTGGTATAGCCTCCACCTGCCCCATTTCAGGAAGCGCGCCGCCGCGCACCCGTCCAACACGCTTCCGCGCAGGACCGTCATCCTGGCGCTCGCGGTGCTGCTCGCCCTCATCTTCTCCAAGTACTTCTACCTGGTGAGCCTGACGAACTACTACACGTTTTACCTGATCGAGCGGTTCGGCATGAGCATCCAGGGGGCCCAGTACCTGCTCTTCGTCTTCCTCGCGGCAATCGCGGTCGGAACAATCCTCGGGGGCCATCTCGGCGACCGCTTCGGCAGGAAGTATGTCATCTGGATCTCGATCCTTGGGGTGGCGCCGTTCTCGATCATCCTGCCGCACGTCGGGCTGACAACGGCGGTGGCCCTTTCCGTCGTCATCGGGCTCATCCTCGCCTCCGCGTTCTCCGCCATCCTCGTGTACGCCCAGGAGCTCGTCCCCGGGCGCGTCGGCATGATCTCCGGGCTCTTCTTCGGCTTCGCCTTCGGCTGCGCCGGCATCGCGTCGGCCGCCCTCGGCCGCCTCGCCGACCTCACGAGCATCGGGTTCGTCTTCAATGTGTGCGGCTATCTCCCCTTGATCGGCCTGCTCGCCTGGTTCCTGCCCGACATCGAGGGTGCGAGCCGGCGGGCCCGGCGCCTTGAGCGGGAGGCCGTCGAGGCCGACCCGACGACATGAAGCCCAGGATGACGGACTCGAAGCCCGCGTTCATCTCCCATTCCAGGGAAACCGGGACCGCCTACGCGATCTATGTCGACGCGCCGCGCGGCTCCCCGTTCCGGGAGCCGCTGGCGGCCGTGCTCGTCATGGACGGGGACTTCCTGTTCGACCCGGCGGTAGAGGCGGGTCGATCCCTGCTTGAGGCGGGCCGGATCCCGCCCGTCGCCGTCATCGGCGTGGGCTACGGCGCCGGCTTCGGGAAGCCCGGAAACCTACGGGGGCGCGACTACACCCCGACCGCCTCGCCGGACGAGCCGAACAGCGGGCATGCGGACCGGTTCCTGGAGTATCTTTCCTGCACCCTCTGGCCGGAACTGGCGCGGCGCCTGCCGCTGCGCGAGACGGGACGGGTGATGGCCGGCCACTCCCTGGGGTCGCTCTTCGTGCTCCACGCCCTCTTCCAGCCGCGGCCGTTCTTCGACCTCGCCCTGGCAAGCGCCCCTTCGATCTGGTGGGACAACCGCAGCATCCTGGGGCTCGTCTCTGGGCTGCGGGACCGGCAGGCCGCGCTCAAGGGCCGTCTCTACCTCGGCGTGGGCGCGGACGACACGCCCTCGATGACCGTCGACCTCGGTCTTCTCGAAAGCCAGCTCAAGGTGCGCCCCTTCAACGACCTGCATGTCGTCTGCGAGCGGTTCCCCGGCCGCGACCACTATGATGTCGTCCCGTACGCGCTCCGCGCGGGACTTGCCTCTCTGCTCGGGTAGGGTTTTCTGCCGCCATGCGAAATACCCTTTTCCCATTGGCCCTCGCCTGCCTCTCGGCGCTGGCCCACAACTCGACCGCGGGCGCCCCGCTGGCCACTCCGCCCATGACGGACAATCCCTTCTTCACCGAAAGCCCCCTTCCCTTCCACCTTCCGCCGTTCGACCGGATCAAGGATTCGGACTACCTGCCGGCCTTCGAGCGCGGGATGGCGGACCAGCTGAAGGAGGTGGACGCGATCACGGCGAACCCCGAGAAGCCGACCTTTGCGAACACGGTCGTCGCCATGGAGCGGTCGGGCCGTCTGCTCAACCGCGTCAACGTCGTGTTCTCCAACCTGAAGGAGGCCAACACCGACGGCGAGATCGAGAGGATCGACGGCGTCATGGCTCCGAGGCTGTCGGCCCAGAACGACGCCATCTACCTGAACGCGGCGCTGTTCGCCCGGGTCAAGGCCGTCTACGACCAGCGCTCAACGCTCGGGCTCGACCCAGAGTCGCTCCGCCTGGTCGAGCGCTACTACCGGGACTTTGTCCGCGCGGGCGCGCGCCTCGCCGAGGCCGACAAGACCCGCATGAAGGCCCTGAACGCGGAGCTGGCGAGCCTCGAGAGCGCGTGCAGCCAAAACATCCTCAACGAGAAGAACGCGTCGTCGGTCGTCGTCCGCGACCGCGCGGAGCTCGCCGGGCTTTCCGACGCCGAGATCGCGAGCCTCGAGGCCCAGGCGAAGGCCGAGAACAAACCGGGGGCGTACGTCATCGCGCTCAGCAACACGACGGACCAGCCCCCCCTGGGCTCCCTCGAGAACCGGGCGCTCCGCCAGCGTGTCATGGAGGCCTCGCTCGCGCGCGGGAGCCATGGCGGGACCTACGACAACCAGGCCACCATAGAGAGGATCGCCAAGGTGCGCGCCGAGCAGGCCGCGCTGCTGGGCTACGACAGCCACGCGGCGTACCGCGTGGAGGACCAGATGGCCCAGACCGTCGGCGATGTCGACAAACTCCTGGCCCAACTCGTGCCGCCGGCCGTGGCGAAGGCCAGGCGCGAGGCCGCCGACATGCAGGGCATCATCGACCAGGAGCACGGCGGGTTCACGCTGGCGGCGTGGGACTGGGACTTCTACTCGGAGAAGGTGCGGAAGGCACGCTACGCCTTCGACGAGGCGCAGCTCAAGCCGTACTTCGAGCTGAACAGTGTCCTGGAGAACGGGGTCTTCTTCGCGGCCCACCGGCTCTATGGCCTCACGTTCAAGGAACGCCACGACCTCCCGGTCTACGTGCCGGACGTGCGCGTCTTCGAGGTCTTTGACGCGGACGGCCAGCCGCTCGCGTTGCTGCTCGAGGACTTCTATGCGCGGCCGTCCAAGCAGGGTGGCGCCTGGATGAACGAGTATGTCTCCCAGTCCGGGCTCTTCGGGGACAAGCCGGTCGTGGCCAACCACCACAACATCCCCAAGCCCCCCGCGGGCGAGCCGACGCTCCTGACCTACGACGAGGTCGTGACCCTCTTCCACGAGTTCGGGCACGGCCTGCACGGCATCTTCTCGCACGTGGAATACCCCACGTTCGCCGGGACGAACGTGCCGCGCGACTTTGCCGAATACCCCTCGCAGGTGAACGAGATGTGGGCCGCGTGGCCCGAGGTGGTGAAGCACTACGCGAAGCACTACAAGACCGGTGAGCCGATGCCCGAGGCGCTGCTGGCGAAGATGCTGTCGACCCGGAAGTTCAACGAGGGCTTCGCGACGACCGAGTACCTCAAGGCCACGCTGTTGGACCAGGCCTGGCACACGCTCAAGCCGGACCAGATCCCGACCGACGTCGCCGCGTTCGAGGAGGCCACGTTCAGGAAGTACGGCGCCGCCTTTGCGCCCGTTCCGCCGCGCTACCGGAGCGCGTACTTCGCCCATGTCTTCTACATCGGTTACTCGGCCGGGTACTACGCCTACATCTGGTCGGACGTGCTCGTCGCGGACAGCATCGAGTGGTTCGAGAAGAATGGCGGCCTGACGCGCGCCAACGGCGACCACTTCCGCGCGACGGTTCTCTCGCACGGCGACAGCGTGGAGCCCAAGGTGCTCTTCCGCGAGTTCACGGGCGGCGAGCCGGAGATCGGGCCGCTGCTGCGCCACAGGGGACTCGACGAGGCGGGGAACTGACCGGGGCTCGGGATCCGGCGGCACCCCGGCCAACGCGGGAATTGACCGGCGCCCGTGGGGGCGGGTATGTATCGACCCCCATGCCCGATCCAACCTCCCCCGAAGTCTCGATGGAAACGCTCGTTGCGCTGTGCAAGCGCCGCGGGTTCATTTTTCAGTCCTCGGAGATCTACGGGGGCATCAACGGGTTCTTCGACTACGGCCCCCTGGGCGCCGAGCTCAAGAAGAACATCCGCGACTGCTGGTGGGACGACATGGTGCGCCGCCGCGACGACGTCGTCGGGATCGAGACCTCGATCATCATGCACCCGAAGGTCTGGGAGGCGTCGGGCCACGTCGCCGGCTTCACCGACCCGCTGGTCGACTGCAAGGTGAGCAAGCAGCGGTACCGGGCGGATCAGTTGTTTTTCGCGGCCGTCGTCGTCGACGGCAAGACGGCCGGCTACGTTTCCGCCCTGGAAAGCGAAAACACCGTCGGTGAACTCCAGGCCGCGGCCGAGTCATTCAAGCGCAAGAAGGCCATCCAGGGCCAGCTGGCGCCCATCGTGGCAAAGGACATGACCGAGGCGCAGGCGGACGAGATCCCACTCATCCCATCCCCCGCCACCGGCGAGCCCGGCAGCCTCACGGCGCCGCGGTCGTTCAACATGATGTTCCAGACGAACGTCGGCGCGATGACCGACGCGAGCAGCGTCGCCTACCTGCGGCCCGAGACGGCGCAGGGCATGTTCGTGGACTTCAAGAACGTGATCGACACCACGCGCGTCAAGCTGCCCTTCGGCATCGCGCAAATCGGCAAGTCGTTCCGCAACGAGATCACGCCGCGCAACTTCATCTTCCGCTCCCGCGAGTTCGAGCAGATGGAGATGGAGTACTTCATCCACGAGGACGCCGACTGGGCGCAGTGCCACCGCGAGTGGATCAACTGGTGCAAGTCGTGGCTGGTCTCCATCGGGCTGCCCGAGTCCCACCTCTCGGAGTACAACCACCCCAAGGAGAAGCTCGCGTTCTACTCAAGGGGGACCACCGACATCATGTTCCGTTACCCCTTCGGCGTGCAGGAGCTGTGGGGCATTGCGGCGCGCGGTGACTACGACCTGAAGCAGCACGAGACATTCAGCGGCACTCCGCAGGCGATCTTTGACGAGGCGTCCAAGAAGAAGTTCATCCCCCACGTCATCGAGCCCGCCGTGGGCGTCGACCGGATCTTCCTGGCGGTGCTCTGCGCGGGCTACGCCGAGGAGGACGTGAGGGACGAGAAGGGAAACGTCGAGAAACGCAATGTCCTGCGGCTGAGCCCCCGCATCGCGCCGGTCAAGGTCGGGGTGTTTCCCCTGCTCAAGAACAAGCCCGAGCTCGTCGCGCGCGCGCGGGACCTGCACAAGAGGCTGCAGCGGAAGTATGCGGTGTTCTACGACGAGGCGGGGGCCATCGGCCGGCGCTACCGGCGCCAGGACGAGATCGGCACGCCCTGGTGCGTGACGATAGACTTCGAGACCATCGAGAAGGACGGCACCTTCACGCTGCGCGACCGCGACTCGATGCTGCAGAAGCGCATCAACGAGGCCGAGCTGTTTGCGCTTCTGGACGAGAAGGTCTACTGAGTACGGGAGCCCCCACCCCCAATGACCACCGTCGCCGAATGCTCCAGCGTGGACAAGGCGCTGATGCTCCGTTCCCTGCTCGAGGACTGCGGCATCGACTCCTTTGTCCCTGACGAGCAAACCGTGACCTATCGCGGCGAGCCCGGCGGATTCCGGCTTCAGGTTGCCGACGAGGACGCCGAGGCCGCGAGGAAGATCCTGGAGGGCGCGAAGGCGTAGGATGGACGCGGCCGCGCGGGCGCGCGCACTCATTGACGCGGCGCACGACGCCGACCCTGGCCGCACGGCCGACGGGCGAGCGGCCGAGCTCGCCTACGCGGACCGAATGGAGGCCTGGGTCGCCCTCATCGTGCCGGGCGCGGACGACACGCTCCGGCTCGCGGCCCGATGCCAGCACCTGGAGAGGTGGCGGGTGCCGCGTGCCTCGTTCCCCGCCGGGAAGCCCGGGTATCTGGCCTGGCGCCGGTCGCTCTACGTCAAGCAGGCCGAGCGCGCGCGGGAGCTGCTCCTCGAGGCGGGCCTGCCCCCCGACCGGGCCCAGGATGCCGCGACGTGGATCTCCAAGACGGGCCTCAAGGCCAACGCAGGGACCCAGGCGCTCGAGGACGCGGCGGTCCTCGTCTTTCTCGAGAGCGAGATCGAGGCCTTCGCGGCGCAGCACGCGGAATATCCCCGCGGCAAGTTCGTCGACATCCTGAGGAAGACCTGGCGCAAGATGAGCCCGCGTGCCCAGGAACTCGCGCTCGGGCTCGACCTGCCGGCCCACGTGGCGGAGCTCCTGCGGGAGGCGACGGCGGGTTGACGCGGGGTCACTCCCGCTTCACGAGCCTCAGGTCCCTCCTCAGGTACTCAAGTAAGCGGCCCCTGAAGACGACGAGGTCGCACGCCTCGGCCGCGGTGCAGGTCGCCTCCCAGAGGTTCGACGAATCGAGGTCCCCCTGGTCGATCACGCTGCCCGCCGCGATCCGCCGGTCGGGGAGCCCCTGCGTCGCCAGAGAGAGCACCCCCTGGCGCACGAAGAAGAACGCGCGACACGGGGTCCCCTGGGCGAACAGCGTCTCGCCCTTCTCCAGGTGGATCGCCCGCACGACGTCCTCGGGCGGCGGGAGGAGCTGGCTGATGTCCCGGGGAAAGATGAGGTCGAACGTCCAGTCGATCATCACGCGCAGCTTGCGCATCGTGCCCGGGAGCTTCGCCAGGTAGATCGTCCGCCACAGCCACCACGCCGCAAATCCCTTGAAGTGGAAGCCGAAGATCTCGGCCACCGCCTGACGCTCCCCGATCGTGGCAAGTTGACCCATGTAGCGGTAGCGGAACGGCCGCGGCTCCCCGCCGCGCAGCACCCGGACGAGGTTCCTCCCGAGGAGCGCCCCCTGCCTGAACGCGAACTGCGCGGTCTGGGGCGACGGCTTCGTCTGACCACGGTCGGTCCAGGGGACCGCGGCGCCGTCGCCCGCGGCCCAGAGCGCCTCGACGCCGGGCACGCGCATGGCGGCGTCCGTCGGCACCCGGCCCCTCGGGGCCTCGATCCCGACCTGCCGGCAGAGGTCCATGACGACCGGGTTCGGGGCGTTGCCCACGGTCGTCACGACCGTGTTGGCCTCGATTTCCGACCCGTCGGCCAGGATGACCTTCCGGGCCGTCACGGCGGACACCCTCGTGTTGAGCCGGATCTCGATCCCCCGCTTCTGCAGGACGCCCCGCGCATAGGCGCCGAGCTCCGGCCCAATCTCACCGAGGAGCTCGGCGCGGCTGTGGACGAGGACGACACGGGGCGCCGACGCCCCCAGGTTGGAATAGAACCGGTGCGCCTGCCGAATGAAGTCAAAGATCTGGCCCGCGGTTTCGACGCCGGTGTAGCCGCCGCCCACCACGACAAAGGTGAGGAGCCGTCCCCGAGTTGCGGCGTCCTCGACTAGGTTCGCCTCCTCGAGTCGGTTGATGAGGGTGGCGCGCAACCGGAGGGCGTCGGCGACGTTCTTCATTGGCCAGCCGTACTCCGGCATGCCGGGAACCGAGGCGAGCTCCGTCACGTTCCCGAGCGCCAGGACGAGGTGCCTGAATCCCACCCTGTGGTCCCGGGTGAACCGGCCCCCGTCGAGGCTGAGCGTCCTCGATGCCCAGTCGATGCTCTGGATCGTGCCCTGCAGGACGTTCACGCCCCGGCAGAACTGGCGCAGCGGGTTGACGACGTCGACCGGCGCGAGGGACGAGCCGGCGACCTCGGCGAGCATGGGCTGGAAGACAAGCACGTTGCGCTCGGCGACCAGCGCGACCCGCCGCTCCCCCTCCTTCCTGCCGAGCGCCCGGCCCAGCGCCCGGGCGCAATAGGCCCCGGCGAACCCGCCCCCGGCGATGACCACCTCGAATTCCATGACCGGAAGGCTAGCCCAAGGCTCCTACTTAAGCCAGGGGGTGCGCTCGAGGTCGAGGTTCCCCCCGGACAGGATGATCCCCACCCGCAGGCCCTCGACCTCCGCGGTCTTTGCCGCGATGGCGGCGTACCCGACGGCCCCGGACGGCTCCACCACGATCTTCATGACCTCCAGGAAGCTCCGCACGGCGGCCGCGATGTCCTTCTCGGAGACGGTGGAGATGCCGTCGACGAGGCGGCGGATCACCGGGAAGGTCATGTCGCCGACATAGGCAAGAAGCCCGTCGGCGATGCTCGACGGGTGATCCACCGGCTGGCGCGCGGCCGATTCAAACGAGAGCTTCGTGTCGGCTGCGCCCTCCGGCTCCGCCCCGAGCACCCGGATCCCGGGCCGAAGGGCCTTGGCCACGATGGAGGTCCCCGCGAGGAGCCCGCCGCCGCCGACCGGGCAGATCATAAGGTCGAGGTCGGGCCGCTCGCCCAGGAATTCCAGCGCCGCGGTGCCCTGGCCCGCAATGATCCGCGGGTGGTTGTAGGGGTGGATCAGCACGGCTCCCGTCTCCCGGACCACCCGGTCCGCGGCCTCCTCGCGCGCCTGGTGGGTTGGCTCGCAGAACACGATCCGCCCGCCAAAGCGTTCGACCGCGGCGACCTTGATCCGGCTCGCCGTGCTCGGCATGACGACAAACGCGGGGATCCCCCGGAGCCCGGCCGCCCACGAGAGGGCGGCCGCGTGGTTTCCGGACGAATGGGTCGCGACGCCGCGCGACGCCTCGGCGCCGCTCAGCGAAAGGACGGCGTTCATCGCGCCGCGGGCCTTGAAGGAGCCGGTCTCCTGGAAGTTCTCGCACTTGAAGAAGAGCCGGGCGCCGCAGAGTTCATCCAGGCGCGCGCTCGTCATCACGGGCGTCCAGACGATCCGCTCGCGGATCCTGGCGTGCGCCTCGCGGACGGTATCGACATCGACCTCGCTCATGGGCCGCGGACGGCGCCTCAAGGCACCTCGTAGACCTCCGCCAGGGCCACGCCCGTCGCAGCATCCACACCGGTGATCTGCATCGTGTAGGCCCCCGGGGTCAGGTTGACGACCAGCGCGCTGTCGGCGCTGCCGGAGGCCAGGGCGAACGCCCCGACCGAGGCCGCGATGCTCGCGATCTGCGAGGGGTTAATGTTCGTGCCCCATCCCGTGTTGGTGCCGATCGTGTGCCCGTCCGACTGCGCCGTCACCGTGAGGCTCGGCTGGGCGAGGGCGCCCGTGACGCCAAAGGCCGTGAGGCTCGGGCCGTCGGCCCGAACGAGCAGCTGATCGAATCCCGTCCCGCCGATCACGAAGCCGGGGATCAGGATGTTGCCGCCCGTCCCCACCTGGGCGCGGGTCGCGATGTTGATGAGCCGGGCGGTGCCGGTCGACGACACCTCGTAGATCTCGGCCAGCGCCACGCCGGTCGAATTGCCGACCCCGGAGACCTGCACCGTGTAGGCGCCCGGCTGCAGGCTGACGAGCACGGCGCAGTCCGCGCTACCGCTCGCAAGCGCAAACGCCCCGACCGAGGCCGCGGTGCTCGCGATCTGCGCCGCGTTTGAGTTCGTGCCCCAGCCGGTGTTCGTGGCCAGGGTGGCGCCTGTCGACTGTGAGGTCACGACCATGGTCGGCGCGGCCAGCGCGCCGGTGACCCCGAACCCTGTCAGCGCGGGCCCGTCGGCGCGGATGAGAAGCGTCTCGGTGCCGCTGCCGCCCACGACAAAGCCTGGGATCACGATGTTCGCGCCGGTCCCCACAAGGGCGCGCGTCGAGACGTTGATGAGCCTCGCCCCCGAGGATCCCGTGTTGACGTACAGGTTGCCCGCGCTGCTCGTGACCGTGCCGTTGCTGTTGGTCACGGCCACGGTGTACTGCCCGGAATCGGAAGCCTGGACGTTCGTGATCGTGTACGAGGAGCCGGTCGCCCCGGGAATGGCGGCACCGTTGAAATACCACTGGTAGGACAGGGGGCCCGACCCCGAGGCCGTCGCCGAGAAGGTCGCGCTTCCCCCGGCGGTTGCGAACTCGTCGGTGGGCTGCTGGGTGATGTCCGGGATCGTGCCCGCCCCGGGGACGATTCGGCGGATGGTGCCGTTGAGCGAATCGGCGACGTACACGACGCCTGCGGGATCGATCGTCACGTCCCCGGGATCGTCGAACCGCGCGTTCCCGGGCAGGCCGTCGATGCTGTCGGCGTCCCCGGCTGCGCCCGCCACCGTGATCACAAAGCCCGAGGGGTTAATCTTGCGGATCGTGTTGTTCGTGCTGTCGGCAACATAGACATTGCCCGCATTGTCCACCCCGACGCCCGCGGGGCCGTTGAAGGCCGCCGCGCTTCCCGACCCGTCGGAGCTCCCCGCAACCCCCGGCCGCCCCGCAAGCGTCGTGACGACACCCGCGGGCGTGATCTTGCGCACGGTGTTGTTGTGGTTGTCGGCGACGTAGACGTTGCCCGAACCGTCCACGGCAATGCCGGTCGGAAGATCAAACTGTGCGGCGGTGCCGGTGCCGTCTGCGCTGCCGCTGGTCATCGCGGTGCCGGCGAGCGTGGTCACGACGCCCGCCGGGGTGATCTTGCGAATAGCCTCCCCCAACCCGTCCGCCACGTAGATGTTGCCGGCGCTGTCGACGGCGAGGTTCTGCGGGTCGTAGAACCGGGCCTGCGCACCCGTGCCGTCGCTTTCGCCCTGCATGCCCGCCGTGCCGGCCAGGGTCGACACGACGCCCGCCGTTGAGATCTTCCGGATCGTGTAGTTGCCGTCATCGGCAACATAGAGGTTTCCCGCCGAATCCGGGGCGACGCCGGCGACCGCGTTGAAGAGGGCCGAGGCCACGGGGCCATCCGTGCTCCCGCTCGTCCCTGACGTGCCGGCAACGGTGGTGACGACTCCCGCCGCCGTCACCTTGCGGATGGTGTAGTTGGTCGAGTCCGAAACGAAGATATTCCCGTTCCCGTCCGCCCGAACCCCGCCCGGGCCGCTGAACCGGGCGTTCCAGCCAGTCCCGTCCGCGTGGCCGGCCGAACCGGGCCATCCCGCCAGCGTCGTCACGCCATACGCGTTAACGGTAAGGTTGGCCCGCGCGCTGGTGACGCTGCCCGAGGCGTTTGTCACGATGCACCTGAACTGGTCTCCGCTCATCTGGCTCGTCGTCCCGCTGACGAGCAGGCCCTGCGTTTCGGAGCCGCTGTAGGCGCCGCCGTCGGTCACGTCGGCCCACGCCGTCGACCCGTAGGGCAGCCGCTGCCATTGGAAGCTGAACGGAAGGGAGCCTGCGCCGACGACATAGAAAAGGGCCGGCTGGCCCAGGGTGACGACTCGGTCGCCCACCTGGCCCGCGATGCTCACCGAGGGGTTCGCGGTCAGCGGGTCGGCCATCAAGGCGGAAAGGACGGGCACCCCGATGCCCGTCAGGAGGTCATAGCCCGTACCCGCGCTGTACGTGCCGTTGCTTCCCTGGGTGATGTCGCGGAAGGAGGTGGACGGCGTGGACGAGGTGCCGAGCAGGGGGTAGATAAGGGGATTGAGAAGGCCGAGCGGTGTGCCGCGCTTCTGGTTGATGAGCGCGCAGAACGCGGACCAGATGGGCGTGGCCCAGCTGGTCCCCCCTATGGTCATCTGCTGCCCGCCGACGTAGACGAGCGCCCCGTCGCCAGGATCGGCGGGTCCGGCGACGTCGGGCACAAGCCTCATGGTCGCCAACGGCGTGTTGACGCCGATGCCGTAGCCCGTCTGCCACGAGGGGCGGCTGAAGACGATACTGACCCCCCCTCCGGTACCTTCGGCGGCGCTCGTCACCCAGGCTGTCTCGCTCGCCACGGAATTGTCCGAGTTAAGGACGAGCGTCGTGCCGCCGACCCCCGTCACGTCGGGGTCCGAGGTCGGATAGGTGGTCTGGACAACGCCCTCCGGGACCGCGCCGCTATCGCCCGAGGCGCTGAGGACGGTGACCCCCGCGCTGGCAAGGTTGGCCATGTACTGCGCCTCGAGGATCAGGTAGTCCTTCGGAACATCCCGTTCATTGCCCCCGATGCAGATGTTGAGCACGTGCAGGGACGGCTGGGTCTGAAGGTCCGCGTACACCTGCTGGAGGATCTCGTCATTCTCCGCGGGGTCGTTCGCGTTGGCCCCGTAGATTCTGATCTTGGCCCCGGGCGCCAGCGCGCTCGCCCACTCCACATCAAGCGCGACCTCGTCAACCAAGTTCTGGTCCGGGGAACTGGCGGGTCCCCCGGCGACGGGGACCTGCACGATGTTGGCCGCCGACTGGCTCGTGATCCCCGCCGCGGTCCAGAACTGGGTGATGTCGCTCTGCTGGGGAAAGGCCAGCGCGTAGATCGCGATGGTCTGGCCCGCGCCCGTCACGCCCAGGTTGGTCGCGTTGTAGGCGCTCAATATCTGTGCGGGAGAATAGGTGGTGAGCTGCTTGAGGTTCGCCCGAAGCGCCCGCGGCGCAATCAGCGCATGGCGCTTGATGTGGGGCTGGAGCCCGTGGATGCCCAGCACGACCGGAGAGATGTCCGAAGGCAGGCTCGGGGCCGTAACGGCGGAGGTGTATTCACCGTCGCCCTCGACGGCGACGCGCGCGAACGTCACGCCAAACGCCCGGGCGACCGCGTCGACCGGGCCCCGCCCGAAGACCGCCAGGTGATTGTCGTCGGTCCGCGTGATCTCAAGGCCCTGCGCCTGCAGCCATTGGACGAGCCTTTCATGGTCGGCGGACAAGGGAAAATAGCGCACCGCCTTCTCCGAATCGGACATTCGCTCGCCGCGGGCGATCCGGGACTGCATCTCGTCGAAATTGCGCATGCGCAGGGCCACCTCGAACGGCATGGTCGCAGCGTGCTCGGCGGCGCTCAGGACCACCCTTGAGACGGCCGCCGTAGGCCGCGCGCCCGTGGGCGCCGCCGGAACCGTCCTTATGCTGTCCGGAAACGCGGTCCTATCCGGAGCCACGGTTGCCGCGTGAACACACAGGCAGCACAACACGGAGCCGAAATGGAGGAGCAGCCGGGGATTGTTTCCGCTCACGATCGACATAAAGGGTTTCCGACCGGCTTAATGGGCTGAAGTTTCTTAGGAAAACAGATTTAGGTAACAGTTCGTGAATGTTCCGAAATGCCCCGAAACACGCGCCGGGACACGCTCGGCTGCATTTCCGGTTCATCTGAGGCGTCACTCCAGCAAAATCGCGGTTATTCCAAGACGGCCCGCAAGAAGGTCGCGAGGCGGCGGACCTCCTGTCCCGATTCCATGGCGAGGTTCAGCATCGGTGTTCCAGAACTTGATGTATTTGTGTTTACAACCGTAAACAATTATGCGTTTACAGCTGTAAATGATGGTTCCGCGCATTTCAGAGGCCGAGTGGGAGGTGATGAAGGTGATCTGGCCGAATCCCCCGTGTTCCGCCCACGAGGTCGTGGCCGCGCTCGCCCCATCGAAGGCGTGGAGCGTGGGGACGATCAAGACGCTCCTCAACCGCCTTCACTCGAAGGGGGCGCTCAGGTTTGAGAAGGTCGGGAAATCCTACCGGTACCATCCGACCGTCACGGAGGAGCAGTTGCGCGCCGCCGAGACAGAATCCTTCGTCGCCCGCGTCTTTGATGGGTCGCTCTCGCCCATGATCGCGCATTTCGCCCGCATGCGCAAGCTGACCGACGGTGACCTCGATGAGCTGGAGCGGATACTGAAGGAGGGCAGGAAGCATCCATGAATCTCCTCATCGAACTCACGCTTCGCGGCTCGGTGGCGGCGCTCGCGGTCGTCGTGTTCGACCGGAGCCTGGCCGGCTGGATTGGCGGACCGTCCCGGCGCTTTCTGTGGTGCCTGGTGCCGCTGGCCTTCCTTGTCCCGCTCCACATCCCCGTCTTTTCGGTGCTCGGCGGCCTGCCTTCACCGGTCGCGTCCGCCTTCACGTCGCCGATGCTGCTTCCTCCGGCCGTCGCCGTCACCGGCAATGCCGCCGTGGATAACCCAAGCCTCGCAGTGGGCGTCTGGCTGGTCGGCGCGCTCTTCTACGTGGCGCTCGTGGTCGTCCAAACCGCCCGCGCCTCGCGCCGATGGTCCCGCGAGCGCCTCTGCACCGACCACTCGCTCCTGGAACTTCTGGAGGACTGCAAGAAGGAGACCGGCGTGACCGTTCCAATCGGAATGGTCGTCTCCGGCTCGGTCCCGTCGCCCGCGATCATGGGGTGGCTGCGCCCGCGCATTCTCATGCCGGCGTCGCTGGCGACTTCGGCGTCGGCCGACCTTCGGCCGATCCTTCTTCACGAGCTCGCCCATTTCCGTTGGCTGGACGTGCCGTTCAACTGGCTGCTGACCCTCGTGCGGGCCGTCCACTGGTTCAATCCCCTCGCCCACCTCGGGGCCGTCGCATGGGCGCATTTTCGCGAGGAGGCCGCGGACGAGGCGGTCGTCAGGCTCATGCGGGACGATACCGGCCGGGCCTACGGGGACGCCCTGGTGCGCGCGCTCCGCCAGTGCCGGCGCGCCGCGGTTCCCTTCGGCGCAATGGCCATTGTCGAGTCCGTCCATCACCTCAAACGGAGAATAACCATGATCACGCATTACCCTGACAAGTCACCGCGCATCCTGCTGGCAGGATTCGCCTCGATCGTGCTGGCGGCGGTCGTCTGCTCCATATCCGTGCGGGCCGCAGACACCGCGGCGTCGGACCCGAAACAGGCCGCGATCGCCAACGCCCAGGCCTGGCTGCTGGAGATCGACGGCGGCCAGCTAAAGCAGAGCTGGAAGGATGCTTCGGCGGCGTTCCAGAAGCAGCTGACGTCCGATCAATGGGAGGCGGCGCTGAACAGCGCCCGCACCCCCCTCGGCAAGTGCAACCAGCGCCATGAGGTCTCAGCGGCCCTTCAAAAGGACCCGGTGACGCCCAATGGCGTCGTCAAGGGCGAGTGGGTCATCATGCAGTTTGAGTCGTCCTTCGAGAACCTGAAGAGCGCCACCGAGACCGTGACCTTCACCAAGGAGGCCGACGGCACCTGGAAGGCCGCGGGGTATCTCATTCGCCCGCGGTAAGGTCCACCCTATGGACCATGCTCGACGGGTGGGGCCCCATCGACGGCCATCATGAAGGGAGTGGGGGGCGCGCGGTGTTAGGCCGATAGGGGCTGCCCCATGGCCCTCGCCCCCTCCCGTGTGAAACCCTGCCCGCCCGCGTCTCCAGACGCACGAACTCCCTCCAGTCACCGGATGGCCGCCTTGGGCGTCCTTGCATTCCTGCTGGTTCCTGCCGCCGCCCTTGCGGCCCCCCTGTTTACCCTCGGAAACACCGAGGTTCAGGCTCTCCCGAGGTCCTCCAATGGGCGGAGCTACGTCCTTTACGTCTCCCTTCCGCCTTCCTACTCGACCTCTCCCACCCGGCACTACCCGGTGGTCTACGCCACGGACGGCTACTGGGACTTCGCGCTGCTGGCGATGAACGTGGGCAACGAGCAGGTCGACGGCTCGATGCCCGAGTTCATCCTTGTCGGCATCGCCTATGGAGGAACGAACCCCGACGTCGGCACGCTGCGTAGCTGGGACCTGACGCCGGGCATCGACCCATCCATCGACCCCTACGGCTATTCGACCGGCCATGCCGACGACTTCATTGCCGTCATCACCAATGAGTTCATCCCGTTCGTTCAGGGCACGTATCGGGTGGATCCGAGCTTCCGGATCCTCACGGGCAACTCCTATGGCGGCCTCTTCGGCCTGTACACGGCGTTCTCGCATCCCGGGCTGTTCCAGGCCGTCGTGGCCTCAAGCCCCTCATTATGGTGGCGCAACGGCTACATTCTCGGCCTCGCCAGGACCTATGCGGCGTCCGGCGCGAGCCTGAACACACGGATCTGGGTCAGCTTCGCGTCTGAGGACGCCCAGGGGATCATGGGCCCCACCGAGACGTTCGCCCAGCAGGTCCCGAAGCTTGGCATTCCCGGCCTTGTCCTGGCCGGCCGCGAGATCGAGGGTGAGCGGCATTCGAGCACGAAGCCCGAGTCCTTCAACCGGGGCCTGCGCTTCGCCTGCGCAAACATCGCTCCCGTACCGCCGTCGTCGCTCCTGCCGGGATTTGGGTCGCGGTCGACGATGGCCAACCTTTCCACCCGCGGGCTCATCGGCGGCGGGCAGAACGTGCTCATAGCCGGATTGGTCGTGTCCGGCATCCAGCCGAAGCGGCTGCTCATCCGGGCCGCCGGCCCGTCCCTCTCGTCCCTCGGCGTGACAAACCCCGCCGCCGACCCGAAGTTCGTCGTGATCGACGCGAATCAGAACGCCGTCGCTTCCAACGACAATTGGGGCGATGCCCCCAATCTCCAGGACCTTGTCGCCGCAACCGCGCAGTGCGGCGCCTTTCCCTTCCCCTCTGACAGCAGGGATGCGGCCGCGCTCGTGATGCTAGATCCGGGCTCCTACACGGTCGTCGTCGAAGGCGTCAACGGAAGCACGGGGGTTGGGCTCGTGGAGGCCTATGAGATCCTCCCGTGATCCTCGCGCTCAGGCTCCAGCGCCGCCGCCGGATCCAGCAGGTGCGGGCCGGGTCCCTTCTCTGATGGCTCGTCCCACGGATTCCTGAGCGGGCACCCGGCGGCGTGGGGCGCCCCAGGAATCATCGCCTGAATTCCTGGCTTCGTCTTCCGATGCCAACGATTCAGGCCTTCCGGTCCGCTTGGGTGATGAACACCAGGGCGGCGGTCCAGGCTATCGCGACGGCGGAGAGCCAGTGGATCAAGGCCATCGGGAGAAGGCGATCCATGGCGTCCGTTCCGACGCCGTACATGGGTGCCAGCCACACATCAAGGCGCCAGTTCAGGATGCCGAGGAAGATCAGGCCGCAAAACGAAACATACCAGCCCCCAGCTTTCTCGTCATCGACCGTGGAGGACCTATTTCTACCGAGCCAGAGCGGGACTGCCCCAAGGAGAAAGACTCCGGCCACAATGCCGGCAGCCACGAACCGGTCGCCGGTCTGCCAGGCAAGGAATATCAACACCCAAAAGGAGGCCGTCAGGAAACCCGCCGTCATGGCCACGCGCTTCTTCAGCGAGACGGGTGCCGGTGTAGCGGGTTGAATGATCCCTTCGGCAGCCATCTGACGACGGAGCGCGCCTTTCCCCCGGATCATGAACACGATCAGGGTCACCGCAATCATGGCGTAGCCGAACCAAACCGCGACCATCGGTGCTGTCGTCGTCCAATCCTGACGATGATACGCCTCGGCGGATCGGGCCAAAGGGGCAACGCCGATCAGTGCCGCAACAAACCCGACCACAGAGAGCCAGAGCACAAGCGTCCAGCGAGCCACGAATCGGCGTTCGCGCCTGGTCTCTGCCTGGGAGATCTCGGCCCAGGACATTCCTATGGCGGCAAAGACCCCGACGAAGGGCGCGACCCAAGCTAACAGGAAGCCGATCATTCCGCCCTTCGCCGCGGCGCCACCTTTGGCGGCAGCCTCCATGGCGACGGCGGGGCCCGCTCCCGCAAGCAAGGGAATGCTGACAAGGACCTGATGGGTGAATTGGGAACCGGGGTTGGTCCTCCGCAGCGTTGATTCCACGAAATCCATCATGCTCTCCTGCAACTGCCGGCGGCCGCGGGTCAGCCTCTGCATCACTGCGTCGGGAGTCAGTCCGAGTGCCTCGGCCACATGCTCCACCGACTTGTGATCACGATAGAACAGGATCAGCGGCTCGCGGTAGATCTCGGGCAGGCGCCCGACCTCGCGCCAGAGGATAGCCATCTCCTCATTGCTGACCGCTTGCGCGTCGGGAAGCGGCTCGGCGGACTGAAGGCCCAGCGTGGCATCGAGCGTGGCCGCCTCGTGGGCGGGTTGGCGGCCAAGCCGGCGGAGATCGCCGTGGATGATGTTGCGGGCAATGCCGCAAAGCCACGCACAGAGGCGGCCGGGCTCGTGCAGGTCACGCAGCTTCTGCCAAGCCGTGAGAAAGGTCTCCTGGGCCAGGTCCTCACTCTGGCTGCGGTTGCCGGTCGCGCTGTACGCAAGCGCGCAAACCAGCGCTTGGTAACGAGCTACGATCTTGCCAAAGGCCTGGCGGTCCCCGGAAAGGCTCTGCTCAACGAGCTCGGAATCGGAATGGTCGCTGGCGGAAACGGCGATGGAGGTCATGGTGTCACCGCATAAGTGGTCTGAACCGGCCCGGACCTGACAGAAAATCTGCTGGGAGGCGCCGAAAGGCTAAGCGCTACTGTGGGCGCTCGGCGTGACCATTCAACATGGATCTCGATGTGCAACGCAGGGATTGTGATCTCCCGGCGGAATACCCTCTCGGCGCGCAGATCCCAAGGCGGTCAATCCCCTGGGCGCGCCCGCCGTGACCTGGCGCTGGACCCTCTAAGGATTGCTTCGTCGCTCGGTTGGCGCTATCACCCTCTCCGGCTCATTCACCCCAATGGCCCACTCGCTCAATTTCGTCGCAGGCTGGTGGCTAATTCTTGCGGCCTTTCTGACCGGTGCAGCGTTGGGCATGGGTTTCCATCGCGAGGACTTTCTCGACGGCTACGGCTCGTTCCGCCGCCGGCTGGCCCGATTGGGTCATATCGCGCTTGCGGCGCTTGGCGGGCTCAATGTCCTCTACGGCGTCTCGCCCGTTCCAAGCGGCCCCGGCCCGTTGGGCCTAACGCCCGGACCCCTGATGCTCGCGGGAGCCGTTGCGATGCCCGCCGTCTGCTTTCTCTCCGCGTGGCGCAAATCCTTCCGGCATCTCTTCTTCGTGCCTGTCGTGCTCTTGGTCTCTTCGGTCGGGTTGATTCTATCTCTTGTTTCACGATGAAGATTGGACTCCTTGCGATGAGTGGCGTCCGGGCTCACGACAAGAAGCTTCTGGAGCTTGGCCTGACGCTTCCCGGATTCGTGGAGCGCAGCCGGATAATCGCGTCCCTTCCGAGCCTGGGCCTCCTGTACCTTGCGGCGGTGACGCCGACCGGCCACGACGTTTTCTATTTCGAGGCCGAGGCCGATGGAGCGGAACCCCCGGAACTCTACACCTGCGGCCTTGTGGCCATAAGCACGTTCACGGCGCAGATCTTCGAGGCCTACGCCATCGCCGACCGGCTGCGCAAAGCCGGCGTCCGGGTGGCGATGGGAGGCCTCCACACCTCGGTGCTGCCGGAGGAGGCCTCGGAGCACGCGGACTATGTCGTTGTCGGGGAGGGTGAAAACGCCTGGCCGGCCGTCGTCGACGCGGCGGCGGCGGGAGCGCCGTCCAGAGTCTTCCGTGCATCGGACTTTGCCCCGGTGGACATCGCGCGCCTTCCCGTTCCCCGCTTCGATCTGCTCGGTGACCGGCCGTACAACCGGTACACCGTCCAAGCCACCCGAGGCTGTCCCTGGAGATGCGATTTCTGCGCCTCTACGGTCATGCTGCAGGTGCCGTACCGCAGGCGTCCCGTCGATCAGGTCGCGCGGGACATTGAGAGCCTTCAAAGGCTTCACCCCAATGCGTTCGTTGAGTTCGCCGACGACAACACCTTCGTGGACAAAGCCTGGGGCAAGGACCTCTGCAGGGCGCTGGCGCCCCTCAATGTGAAGTGGTTCACCGAGACCGATGTCAGCGTGGCGGACGATCCCGAGCTGTTGGCGCTCATGCGGCAGGCGGGATGCAGGCAGGTTCTCGTGGGTCTGGAGAGCCCGAGCTCCGGCGCCCTTGAGGGCGTCGAGCAGCGGGCCAACCGCAAGGCCCGGTGGGTTTCACGATATGCGCGGGCCATCGCCGCGATCCAGTCGCACGGCATCACCGTGAACGCCTGCTTCATTCTGGGGCTGGACGGCCAGACCAAGGATGCCTTCCGGGAGATTCTCCAATTCGTCAGGGAGGCGGAGCCCTTTGATGTGCAAGTGACCCTCCTGACTCCGTTCCCGGGGACCCCGCTCTATCAGCGCCTGCTGCGGGAGGGGCGAATACTCGAGGATCGCGCGTGGCATCTTTGCACGCTCTTCGACGTGAATTTCCGACCGTCACAGATGACTCCGCAGGACCTGCGCGAGGGAATCTACGAGCTTGGCGCCCAGCTCTACAGCGAGGAGGCGACCCGGCGCCGCAGGAAAGGATTCTTCAGGCAGTTCAGTGACTACCCGCACGCAGGGGACGCGCCCCCGGGCGCGGGGAGTTGATCGCCGCCACCTGCGGAGCCTTCCCTTCGGAGACGACACCCATGAAATCGAAGCTATCCATCCAGATCCTGTATTCGGCCGCCGCCGCCTATGACGGGCTGCTTGGCCTCCTCTTTCTCGCCGCCGGCCCGAGGCTTTATGCTCATTTCCAGATCATGCCCCCGAACCACTGGGGCTATGTTCACTTTGGAGCAGGGATACTCGTGATCTTCGGATGGATGTTTCTTGAAATCGCGCGCAGGCCGATGGAGAGCCGCAACCTCGTCCCCTACGGCATCCTGCTGAAGATCTGCTATGTCTCGACCGTCGCCTGGTACTGGGTGCACGGCGATATTCCCGCGATGTGGAAGTGGTTCGCCCTCGCCGACACGGTCTTCGCCCTCCTCTTCGCGTGGAGCCTTCCGGCATTCAAGGCCGGGTCCCTCGAGGCGGGTTCGACCAGCGCCCCCGCCTGATCGCACGGGTGAGCTGCCCTCGGGGCGGATGTGCCGGGCGCGGGCGCCCGGCGCTCATCCCTTGAGCGCGCCCGCCGCGATCCCGCGCACGATCTGGCGCTGGAGCGCAAGGTAGACGCAAAGGATCGGGAGCGTAACCAGGATGATCCCGGCGAAGAGCATCCCGTATTCGGTCCGGTACTCGGCCGCGATCGAGAGGTTGGCCAGCCCAAGGGGAAGCGTCCGCGCCGTCTGCGCCGTGTCCCCGTTCACCAGCATGAACGCATAGAAGTACTCCCGCCAGACCCCGATGAACTGAAAGATAGCGACGGTCACGAGGCCCGGCCGCGCCAGCGGGAGCAGCACCCTCCAGAAGGCGGAGAACTCCCCGCACCCGTCGACGACGGCGGCTTCGTAAAGCGACCGCGGCAGCGACCGGAAGAACCCGGACAGGATGAAGATGGCGAAGGGCAGCCCGTTCGCCGTGTAGACCAGGATGAGGCCGATGCGCGAATTGAGGAGGCCTACCGCCCGGAGCTCGAAGAAGAGCGGCACCACCGCGAGCTGCGCCGGGATCGTGAGGCCCGCCATCATGAGCCCGAAGACGACCCTGCCCGCCGGATGGGAGAAGCGCGCCAGGGCGTACGCCGCCATCGCGCCCAGGGAGACAATGAGCGCCACCGAGGCGGCCGTGACGACGACCGAATTGATGAAATAGCCGCCAAAATGCGCGCCATTCCAGGCTCGCGCGTAGTTGTCCGTGCGCAGGTCGGACGCCGAGGGGAGTGCAAACGTGTCGCGGAAGATGGCATCGTCGGGCTTGAGCGACGAGTAGGCGACCCAGACCATCGGGAACACGAGCCATGCCGAGTACCCGAGCAGGGCCGCAAAGGCCACGGACCTGGAGAAGCGGCGGGTGCGGCCGGGATCCGTCATCGGAGTCATGAGTCCACGGTCTCGCTCCTCATCCCGCGCAGGACGGCCGCGCTGCCCAGAAGGACCAGCGCGCAGAGGATGACCGCCAGCGCCGAGGCCCTGCCCATGTCGAAGTCCTTGAACATCGTCGTCACCAGCAGCGTGCCGAGCGTGCTCACCGACGCCGACGGGTCCTGGGAGGTGAGCAGCCACACCATCTCGAAGGCGTTCAGCCCGGCGATGACCAGGAACACCGCGGATATCGCGAGGACCTCCCGGATCATAGGAAGGGTGATCGTCAGGAACTGCATCCAGGCCGGCGCCCCGTCGATCTCCGCCGCCTCGTACAGCTGCGGGTCTATCCCCTCCATGGCGGCCAGGTAGAGGATGAGGTTGAAGCCGCAGGCCATCCAGATGTAGATCGGGATGAGCGCGGCATAGAGGTGCCCCTCCGAGAGCCATGGGTAGTCCGCGAACGAGCGGAGCCAGTCCCAGTGCAGCGTCCCGCCGAGGCCGACCAGGCCCGCGTTCACGAGTCCGCCGTGGGGCTGGTAGGCGTTCAGCCAGATGAGCGTGGCGGCGATGCCCCCGAGCATGTTCGGGAAGAGGAGGATCATCCTGAACGCCCCGGCCCCCCAGACGCCGCGGTGGATCAGCATCGCGAACAGGAGGGCGATCGGCACGACGACGAACGCCGGCACGAGCATGAGGAAGAGGTTGTTGCCGAGGGCCGACCAAAGGGCGTCGCTCTCGAAGAGGAGGGACTTGAAGTTGTACAGACCCACCCAGGCCCTCGGCCCGATGCCGTCCCAGCGGGTGAAGGCCCACAGGAAGGCCACGAGGGCGGGCGCGAGCATGAGCGCCCCGTAAAGCACGAGCGCGGGGCCGACGAAGCCGGCCGCCATCCTCGCGCGCAGCGGCCCGAAGCTCGAGCCATCGGCGGCACGCGCCGGCCTTCCGCGGCGCAGCCCAAGCTGGTCCCGGGCGAGCCATCCAAGCGCCACGGCAAGGCCGAGGACCATCGCCGAGCCTGCAACCGGGTGCCGGTAGTCGACGCGGTCAGGGTCGGCGATGCGGTTCCGGTCAGCCTCCGCGGCCGCCTCCATCCGGCGCGAGAACTCCGCGGGCTCCAGGCGGCCGGCCATCAGGCGCCCCGTCTCGTCCACGCGGGCCTGCCGGATCACGGGAGGCATCAGCATGGTCTGCGGCATGTTGAACGTCTCCCTTGCGCCCGCGATCAAGGCGGCCGTGTCGCGCATCCGCGCCGAGTACGCCGACAGGGGGACACCGCGGACCGCGACCGGCGCATCCGTCTGCCGGACGAACGCCTCGGCCCGCGAGCGGGAGGTGAGGAACCTCAGGAAGTCGATGGTCATCCGCTCCCGCAGCCGGTCGCCGGTGTTGAAGACAAAGAAGCAGTCGCTGCCCGTCTGCACCGTGGACGGGTCGGCGGCGCCGTCGGCGAACACGGGGAAGTTCATCGTGCCCACGTCGAAGCCCTCCGGGATCTTCCCCGACATCTCGTTGAAGAACCAGGATCCCGAAACCGTCATGGCGGCCCTTCCCTGAAGGAAATAGAGCTCGGCACCCTGTGCGGTCTCACCCTCCCACCCCGCCTGTGCGTCCTCCCGGGTCACGCGCCTAAGGATCCCGGCGCTCGTGGCGACCCGCGGATCGGCCCACGCCCCCGGCCTGAGCTCGTTCACGGCCCGCCAACCCTCGGGCCCCGCCAGGCTGTGGTAGGCCGCGCGGAAGAACGCGTCGGGATAGAGCCAGCGCGTCCCGGGAAGGCTCACCGGTGCAAGCCCCGCCGCCCGGATCCGGTCGCACAGCGCGAAGAATTCCTCCCACGTGCGGGGCTCCGGCCAGCCGCGTGTCCGGAACAGCCCCCGGTTGTAGAAGAGGCTCCAGCAGGAATAGGAGAAGGGCAGCCCGTAGGTCCCGTCGCCGACCTTCCATGTGTCGAGCGAGCCCGGCTGGAACGTGTCGGCCCATCGGGAGTCACCCTCCCAGTTCCTCCCGTCCAGGTACCGGCGAAGGTCGACGACCCGCCCGGCCCGGATGAGTGACGGCCAAAGGATATAGGGCACCCAGGCGGCATCGGGAAGGCTGCCGTCCACAATCCGGATCCGGAGCTGGTCCTGGATCCTGGGGTCGCCGTACACGTGGACGCCGACGCCCGGGTGCGCCGCCTCGAACATGCGGGCGGTCTCCACGTAGAAGCCGATGCCGTAGCCGCCCTCGAACACGGGCACGTCGAGCACCACCGGCGGGGCCCCGAAGGCCGGCAGCACCGCCAGGAGCGCGGCGCCGGCAAGACATGCGGGGCTCCTGGGCGTCACGTGCGGAAGCCGGCGCGCCTGAGCACCCGGTGGAGCTCGGCGATGTGCCTTCGGTCGCGCGTCTCCACGGTGCAAACGACGTGGGTCGCGCTCACGTCAGGGCCGCTGAAGGCGCGGTCGTGAGCGACCTGGTTCACGCTGGCCCCGCACGAGGCGATCACCCGGCAGAGTTCCGCGAGGCCGCCAGGCCGGTCGGAGATCCTCACGGTGAAGCGGGTGAGCCGCCCGTCATGGACGAGGCCCTTCTCGATGACGCGGCCGAGGATCACGGGATCGATGTTGCCGCCGCAGACCACGAGCGCCACGCGCTTGCCGCGCAGCCCCTTGATCTTTCCCGACATCATCGCGGCCAGCGGTACCGCCGCCGCGCCCTCGACCACGGTCTTCTCGAGCTCGAGCATGCGCAGGATAGCGAGCGCGATCCACTTCTCCTCGACCCGCACCACGCTGTCGACCCGTCGCCGGATGAGCTCGAACGACCGGTCTCCGACCGCGAGCGTCGCCAGGCCGTCCGCCAGCGTCGCGCGTCTCGGGACGGGCACCGGGTGCCCCGCCTTCAGCGCCGCCGTCAGGTTCCCGGTCGACACGCTCTCGACCGCGATGATCTTCACCCGGGGCCTCACGGACTTGACCGCCACGCACAGGCCCGCCAGGAGTCCCCCTCCCCCGACCGGGCAGACGATCGCGTCGACGTCGGGAACCTGGTCGAGGATCTCCAGGCCGATCGTGCCCTGGCCCGCGATGATGTCCGGGTCGTCAAAGCCGTGGACATAGGTGAGTCCCTCCGCCGCCACGAACCGCTGCGCCTCGGCGCGCGCCTCGGAGAAATCGCCCCCGTGGAGCACCACGCGGGCGCCCAGGCGCTGGCAGGTCGTGATCTTGATCAGGGGCGCGAATTCCGGCATCACGACGGTCACCGGGATCCCGAGCAGCTGCCCGTGGTAGGCCAGCCCGAGCGCGTGGTTTCCCGCGGAGGCCGAGACGACGCCCTTCGCGCGGCTTGCCTTCGGCAGCTTGAGGAGCGCGTTGCGCGCTCCCCGCTCCTTGAACGACCCGGTCCTCTGGAAATTGTCGAGCTTGCAGACAATCCGCGCGCCGGTGACTTCGCTGAGCGGAATCGACTCGCGGCACGGGGTTACGGTGACACCCGACCGGATCCGGCGTCGCGCCGCCTTGATGTCGGCCAGGCTTACGGACGCTTTTGCCATCATTTTGCGGGGAATTGCGTTGCGGGCAAACCGGACGAGTTTAGACCCCATCTGGCCGATGTATCAGGTTACCTTTTCAGAGCAAGCCATGCAGGAACTGAACAAGCTCGAGACGCTGGCGCAGCTCGAGGTGGTGGAACCCATCAGCAGCGTGAAGGCGATCGACCTGGAGCATCCGCGCGAGCCCCTCGGCCGATTCCAGCGCAACGGCAAGCCCTTCTACCGGCTTCGGGCCGGGGACCACCGGTTCTACTTCGACGTGTCCGGCGACACGCTTCACGTGAATTACATCCTCCACAAGAACTCGCTCGAGGACTTCCTCCTGCGTAACCGGCTCCCGGTGTCGGAGCAGCAGCTCGTGGAGCAGCATTCCAAGTTCTGGAAATACCTGGAGAGCCTCACCAAATGATCTTCGCACGACGCCGCAAAGACGCGCGGGAGGACGCGGACCTCGCCGCGCGCGAGGACCCGTATAACGAGGCCCAGGCCAGCCGCATCTACATCCTGCCGAACCTGATGACCGCCGGGAACCTGCTGTGTGGATTCATGGCGGTCGTTCACTGCATCCATGCGCGCCTTGCGAGCACCGCGGACGACGGGCTGTACCTGGCTACCTCGGCGCCCGACCACTACCGCTATGCGGTCTATTTCATCTTCGGCGCCGCGGTTTTCGACGTGCTGGACGGCCGGCTGGCGCGGATGGGGGGGCGAGAGTCGCTGTTCGGGGCCGAGTTCGACTCGCTTGCGGACGTCGTCTCGTTCGGGATGGCTCCGGCCTTCCTCATGTTCTTCCTGATCCTGTCGCCGTCCCAGGCGTTCCCCTGGTTCAGGGACGTCGGGGGGATCATCGGGGGATTCGTCGGCTTCTACTACCTGCTCTGCGCCGCGATGCGCCTCGCCCGGTTCAACGTGATCACGAACCCCCTTATCCATCGGGCCAGCAAGGAGTCGAACAAGGACTTCGTGGGCCTGCCCGTGCCGGCGGCGGCGATGACGGTGGCCTCCCTGGTCCTCTTCCTCCTCAAGCTGAGCGAGTCCGACAAGTCGCTCAACCGCTTCGCCATCATCCTTCCTTTTCTGATGCTGCTCATCGCGTCCCTCATGATGAGCACGGTGAGGTACCCGAGCGGCAAGCAGGTCGACATGCAGACGAAGACCCGGATGCGCACGTTTGTCCTGATGATGCTCGCGATCGGGCTTGTGGTTGTCTTCAAGGAAATCGCCTTCCTCAGCCTTTGCATGGGGTACATCTTCTTCGGCCTTGTCCGCCACTGGAGGAGGCCGCGGGCCCCCGCGATCACCCGGTGACCGCGGGCTCAACCCGAATGGGAACATCGTGCCCGAAACCTGTTGGCCGATTCCGAACAACCCTGACCCTGCGAATAAGTCGCCACCTACGCACATCAACCGGCGAATTGCTCACACCTGAAAAACGGCGCATTTCCGAGCAAATGGGGCGACTTACTGGTGTTTCGAGCCCCTTATACGACTACTGCTGTAATTCATTATTGAATCTATAGTCATTTGGACTTTGTTAGTTTGTCCCGCCTCCCACTGGGGGCATGCCCCAGCCACATGAAATTCAAGACGAACCGCGACCACTTCGCAAACGGCCTCTCCCAGGTCCTAAACGTTGTCGGATCCAAGGCGACGATGCCCATTCTCAGCAACGTCCTGATAGAGGCCGAGAAGGATCAGTTATCGCTCACCACCACCAATTTGGACCTGGGGATCCGCTGCAAGATCAAGGCGGACGTGAAGGAAGGCGGCTCGGTCACCCTGCCCGTCAAGCGTCTCGCCAGCATCGTGCGCGAGCTGCCCAATTCCGACGTTTCCGTCGACGCATCCCCGAACCACCAAGTGAAGCTCTCGTCGGGCGGCTCCACATTCCGCATCATGGGCATGGGAAAGGACGAGTTTCCTCCGCTGCCCGAGTTCGGCGACGAGAAGGCGCACACGCTCCAGCAGTCCGAGCTGTCCGCGATGCTGAAGAGCGTCTCCTATGCGCAGTCGCAGGACGAGACGCGCTACACGCTCAACGGGGTGTACTTCAACTTCAAGGAGGGCGGCCTTACCCTGGTGGCGACCGACGGCCGCAGGCTGGCGCTGATCTCCAAGGAGATGCAGGTTCCCGCAGCCGGGACCGGGGCCATAATCCTGCCGGCCAAGACCGTGAGCGAGCTCGCTCGGATCCTCGACAAGGGGGAGCAGGTAAAGATCAACTTCAGCGACCGGCGCTGCGCGTTCCAGATAGGGACGGACAAGGACACGAGCGGCCTGATCGACAGCGTCTACCTCTATTCGAAGGTGGTCGAGGGCAGCTACCCGAACTACCAGCAGGTCATCCCCAAGGAGACGCATCAGCGGATCAAGCTGGAGCGCGAGCTGCTCCTGCAGTGCGTCCACCGCGCGGCGCTGGTCTGCTCCGAGAAATCCAACTCGGTGCGCATCAAGCTTACCAGCAACCTGCTTGAGATCACCGCGCAGAGCCCCGACTTCGGGGAGGCGCACGAATCCATGGCGATAGGCTACAGCGGACCCGACCTGCAGGTCGCCTTCAACCCCGCCTTTGTCATCGATCCGCTCCGGGCGCTGTCAAAGGACGAAGTGTTCCTTGAGCTCAAGGACGAGGTGAGCCCGGGTGTCTTCAAGACCCTCGACAACTTCATCTGCGTCATCATGCCGATGCGGCAGAGTTGAGGCGGGCGCCCCTGAGCGGGCGGTGTTTCGAGCGGGTTTGGGCCCCGGCGGCGCGTCATCTCGCCAGCTTGGTCTTGTGAAAGTAGTACCACGCGAGTCCGCCCTGGTACAAAAGCGACACGGCGCAGATGACCGAGGCCACCAGGGATCGCACGCTCTCGACCATGCCCTGCATCGCCGACGCCTGGTCACCCGAGGCGGCGAGCATCTCCTTGATCTCGGGCGACAGGGGCTCCGGATGCAGAAGGGTCCATCCCGCGTAGGCCCATGCGATCCCCAGGATCACAAGCTGGCTGCCCATGAGCCTCAGGCGCGACCCCGGCCGCCCCTCCATGTACCGGCTGTAGCCGTCGAGCTCGCACCAGCCGGCGGCGCCCACCAGGGCGCCGACCACGATTCCCCCAAGGCTCGCGGACATGCCCGCGATGACCAGGGAGAGGACCCCCATCACG
This sequence comes from uncultured Opitutaceae bacterium, assembly GCA_964419075.1. Classification (GTDB taxonomy): domain Bacteria; phylum Verrucomicrobiota; class Verrucomicrobiia; order Opitutales; family Opitutaceae; genus Palsa-1447. The sequence goes on from CAYQOH010000010.1 coordinate 29,858, forward strand.
AGCAGGCCGTAACCGTCGCCCTTCGCCATCCTCAGCTTGAGCGGCGGAGGGCGCCCGGCACCCGGCGGGACGCCCTGGCGGGCCTGGGCGGCCGCCAGAACCTCCCCTGCGGCCAGTTCTGACGCGAGGAGCCTTGCCTTGTCATCCGGCACACCGTGACCGAGAAGCTCGGCATAACGCCGCTGCCACGCCTGCGCGTACTCGTTGGGTGGTTCCACGTCTTCAAGGTACGCCGGAAAGTGCGGTTGCGTCCACCTGACAAATGCCGGCCGACCCGTGGGAGCCGTGTGATCTTCCCCGAGCGTTCGGCTTGCTTCCGTACCACATATTATTTGCACTTACGGAGCCTTCCGATGTCCAAACCCCCAATGACACCCCCCACCCCCATGCCGCGCCGCAAGGCGGGACCCGGAAGGCGCGCCTGAGGCCCGACCCTCGATGGATATTCAGTACGTCATCTTCTTCGCGATCCTCCTGTCGTTCATCCTGGTCCACGTCAACCAGCGCCTTGCCTCGCCCGTCATCGCAATCGCCGATAGGTGGCTGCGCTGGATCATCTTCCCCATCGTCGGGGCGTGGCTTTGCCGGCACTTCGAAATCATCGACCGGCCGATGTGGGCCGTTGCCGCCGCGGGCTTCCTCGTCTGGTTCCTGGTCGAAACACTTTACAACTGGCTGGCCATTGCCGCGCTGAGCGTGAGCCCGTTTCCCCTCTTTCCGCGCTACGCCCTGAACATCAGCGGCGAGGAGTGGCCGGTTCAACCGAGGTTCCTCAAGATCCGCGAGTGGCTCCGCGCCCAGGGGTTTCGCCAGATCCAGGCCCTCAAGGCGGAGGTGGGCGGCGACATCTTCCTGCGGGTCT
>CAYQOH010000011.1:0-19712 GCA_964419075.1 uncultured Opitutaceae bacterium
CGAGCGTGAGGTGGGCCAGGTCGTCCGCGCTCACCCGAAGGACGGCGAGGTCGGAATCCGGGTCGTCGCCGACGAGATCCGCCGAAAGGCGCCTGCCGTCCGCCAGGAAGACCCGCATCTCCGCTGCGCCGCGGACGACGTGGCTGTTGGTCAACAGGTAGCCGTCGGGGGAGATGAAGAAGCCGGAACCGGTTCCTCCCGGGGCGCTTGCGCCGCGGACCTCGATGTGGACGACTGCAGGGTGCGCGGCCGACACCGCGCCGGACACGGCGCTCGAATAGGCGTCGATGAGGGCCTCGTCCGTGTCCGGGCGCCCCTCGTGGCTCAATAGCGATGCGGTCATTCCGGGAATGAGCGCGGGAAGCACCATAAAGCAAACGGCCCGCGGGCCGCGAAACGGCGGGAGGAGGGAGGGCGCGGAGCAGGCCCTCGCGCGCCTCGCCGAACACCTCGCGAGGGTGGCGGACGGAGGGCGACGACCGCGGCGCCTAGAAGAACCAGCCGCCGTCGGCCGAGGCCTTGAGCCAAGCGCCGACGAACCGCTCCAACTCCAGGTTGAACTTCACGATCACGTGGTCCGAGGCGCGCGTGAGGCCGTAGCCCACGCCGATATTGTACTCGAGGCCGTGGGGCAACGCGCCCCACACCACGGGAAAGACGCAGTGCTGCTGCTCACGAGGCGAGTCGAGCCCGTCGACGAGTCCCGCCCCGCCATAGAATTCCAGTCCGGGGGAGAGGGCCCGCGTCCAGCGGAAGCGAATGCCGGCATCGTAGCCGAACTCGAAGCCCTGGTCATGGCCCGCCCCGGCGAGGACCTTCTCGAGCTTGGGATTCACCATGATCGAGAAGAGGCCGATGTCCTTCTCCAGGATCGGCCGAAATTCCAGCTCCCTCGTCGCGTCGTCAAACTGCGGCGTCTTGTGCCACTCGAGCTCGGCGTACCAGCCGACGTCGACGGGAAGCACACCCTCGTCGAATAGCCTTCCGCGCAGCCGGATGTTGTCGCCCGCCCACCGGAGACCGCCGCCCTCGGGCCGGGCCATGTTGAGGTAGATGGCGCCCTCAATCCGGTCGGTGAGGCCGTAGGATAACTCGTAGGCGTTGCTCCACATCCCCTGGCTCGGGAGGGTACCGGCGGCGGTGCCTTCGCCGCCGTCGGGATGGCCGCGGGTCACGACGGAGTTGTCGGTCTCGAACTCGGCCATTCCCCTGGGCGTGGTGGAGTAGGGGTAGACCTCGAACTCCCAGGGATCGACCTGGGCGAAGCAGGGGAGGGACCCGAGCGAGCACAGCGCGACGATGCTCAGGAGGGCGCGGGGGAGCAAAACCGAGTGCATGTGATTGGCACCCAGGGCTACTTTGCGAGGATCTCTCCCTCGGGCACGTCCCGGTGGAAGTCGTCAAAGAAGTCATAGCTGCCGGGGTGAAGCGCGGGCAGGCGAACCGTGATCGTCTCGCCGGGGCCCACGACCTTCTCCCGGTTGAGCGTGAAGCTCTCGAACTCGATCCGCTCGTGGCTTGAATTCACGACCGTCAGCACGAGGGGCTGCCCAGCGGGTACGACAAGCGTCTGCGGCGTGAATCGATGGTCAGCGAAGCGAATCTCAAAGGACACATCCTTGACGCGCGGCTCGACGAGCGGATTGGCATCTAATGGTAAGCCAATGCATACCAATGAAATGAATAGTGCACCGCGCAGCGTCATAACATGATAATGAGTATCACTCTCATTACATGATCCAATCGAGTCAAGACACTATTTCAGGAAAGCCACGGTTGGGATTCGGCTCCCGCAGGTAGCGTTGAGCTCAATCGTCCCGAAAAGAAGGAAGGCGCATTAGAACATGGATTCAATAACATTAGATACTCTTATTCACAATCCCTGCTATTTGAACATTGTTCCTCGATCGTCCCATGCTTGCCCCTAAACGTGCCTCGCGACGCGTGATGGCGGGTCGAAAACGCCTTCGGCAAGGGGCGCACGAAGGCATGAACCTCACCCCAGGGATCTCGCGTTTTGCCACGATAATACGTCACTTCGGCCCTAGGCTCTATACAGCTCAAAGGGTGAGGTATACGCCTTGTTCGCCGCCCGAGACAGACCCTGCCGGTGATTCGGGCGGTGTTTGCCAACATATCCCGACAGCAATGCGCCTCGTTTCTTCGGTTGGATGACACACTTACATTAAATGTCCTTATTGAATGTACCCCTCGAATTGGCGCCGCTTCGCCCCGAACAAGACCGATCTCACCTTCTCGAGAGCCCGATCAACCAGACGCCCGCCGATAGCCCACACCGCATGAAGACCAATATCGTCGAAACCTCAGGCTCCTGCCGGCTCGAGATCAGGCAATTGGAACGCGAGTCATCCACGGATTATTTCATCACGGCCACCGTCGAGCGGCCCTTGTCCGCGGTCGCCGCGGCCGATGAGCTCTTCTCGCAGGTCGCCTCCGCGCTCGTTCTCAAGCGGATCCAGCCGTTTCAGGAGAAGGTCTACGGCCGCACCGGCGCGCGAAACGCGGTGCTCAAGCGCCGCGATACCATCTACCGCCAGCGCGGGCTCGACCGAACGATGGCGGTGACATGGATACAGGGCGCTCCGGTTCACGGCTGCGATTTTGCGGGCGTGCAGATCTGGGGAACGTCGCCGCGCGACGGCGAGGCGTGCGTCAGGACGGTCGAGAACCCGGTCACCGGCCGCGGGCGCCTTTGGACGGGCAGTGGCTTCAGGTTGCTTCACCTGCCGAGCATCAGCGGCCAGCCCGGAGCGGGCCGCGTCGCCCAGGCAACCCAGATGTTCACCAACATGGGGCTCGGTCTGAAGGCCCACGGCATGAGGTTCACGAACATCCTGCGGACGTGGATCTATGTCGCGCGGCTGCTGGACTGGTACGGCGAGCTGAACGGTGTCCGCACCGAGATCTACCGCAAGGAGGGGCTCGGGCTTGAGGGCGGCCCGGTGTTTCCGGCAAGCACCGGGATCATGGGCCAGAGCGGGGACGAGGAGTGCATCCTGGATGTCCTGGCGCTCGAAGCCGACAGCCCGGGCGCCGCCAGGGCGACCCCGATCAGCCGGAGCGCCCGGCAGGCCTCCTCATTCAACTACGGCTCGTCATTCTCGCGGGGCATGGCGCTCGAGATCGAGGGCCGGCGCACGGTCTTCATTTCGGGGACCGCGAGCATCAACTCCGCGGGCTTGAGCACCCACGTCGGGGACGCGGAGGGACAGAGCCTCGAGACGCTGATGTGCATCGCGGCGATCCTGGAGGAGCAGGGCGGCGGCCTTCAGCATATCGCGTCGGCGACCCTGTTCTGCAAGAATCGCGAGGCCTGGGAGGCATGGGAGCGGGTCACGCGGCTGCTGGGGATTCCCGCGATCCCAAAGGTTTGCGTGATCGCGGACGTGTGCCGGCACGACCTCCTGGTCGAGATGGAGGCCGTGGCGTTGATCTGAGCGGCCCGGCGCGAACGCCATCCCATGAGATCCGCAAACTTCCTGAGCGGGCGGGCGGACCCCGCGGCGGCCCGGGCTTCGGCGTCTGAGGCGGAGGCCCGCGCCGCGAAGCAATTGCCCGCGCCGGCCGACCTCTTTGGGCGTTATCCCCTGGACGACGAGGGGGCGAGGCTCGTCGCCACGGCGCGCCGCGAGATCGCGGGGATCCTCGGCGGGCGCGACGACAGGCTTGTTGTCGTCGTGGGGCCGTGCTCGATCCACGACCCGGCAGCGGCTCTGGAGTATGCCGAGCGCCTAGCCGGATTCGCCTCCGCGCACGCGGACGACCTGCGGGTTGTCATGCGGGTCTACTTTGAGAAGCCGAGGACCGTCGTCGGCTGGAAGGGCTTCGTCAATGATCCGCGCCTCGACGGATCGTTCGACATCAACGAGGGCCTCCAGCGGGCCCGGAAGCTCCTGCTGGACATCAACCGCGTCGGCCTCGCCGCGGGGACCGAATTCCTGGACAGCATCCTCGGTCAGTTCTACGCGGACCTGGTTTCATGGGGGGTCATCGGGGCCAGGACCGTAGAGAGCCAGATCCACAGGGAGCTTGCCTCGGGGCTGCCGATGCCGGTCGGGTTCAAGAACCGGACCGACGGCGACTTCCTCGTGGCCGTCGATGCGGTCCGGGCCGCGCACGCGGCGCACCGGTTTCCCATGCTCGCCCGGGACGGGTCACAGACGGTCAAGGTCTCGAGCGGAAACTCCGAGACCCACGTCGTCCTGCGGGGTGGAACCAGCGGCCCCAATTTCTCCTCGCCGGACGTGCGCGCCGCAGCCGCGATCCTGAGGAAGCACGGCCTGCCCCCGCACCTCATGGTGGACTGCAGCCATGCGAACAGCGGGAAGGACCCGTCGATGCAGCCCGCGGTGGCGAACGCTCTTGCGGCCCAGATCCGGGCGGGCGAACGCGCGATTGCCGGGGTCATGCTCGAGAGCAACCTTGTCGGCGGGGCGCAGAGCCTGGCGAGGCGGCCCCTTGTCTACGGGCAGAGCGTGACTGACGGGTGCCTTGCATGGGAGGACACGGTGCCGGTCCTCGAGGGACTTGCGCTTGCGGTCAGGGTGCGCAGGCAGCTTACGGACATTCCATGCGCACCCCTCGACACCGCACGGGGCGGTGGCGGGGAGAACGGTGCGCGGTCCGCGGCGAAGGCGCCCATCTCGGTGCCGGGGCGCCCGCCCGCAGGCGCAAGGCTTCGTGTGCTGATCGCGGACGACGAGCCTCTGGCCCTGGCCCGCCTGCTGGCACTCCTGCCAAAGGATATCGACATCGTCGGCAAGTACGGGACGGGGACCGAGGCCATGGAGGCCATGCGCCGCGTCAGACCCGATGTGGCGTTTCTCGACATGCAGATGCCGGGTTGCGACGGGCTTCAGGCGGTGGCCGGGCTGGAGCCCTCCGAGCGTCCGGCCGTCGTGTTCGTGACGGCGCACCCGAGGTACGCGGTGGACGCCTTCGACGTCCGGGCGGTCGACTACGTGCTCAAGCCCTTTGACGGACCGCGCATCGTAACCGCGCTGGAACGGGCGGCCGAGTTTGTGCGCAGCCGCCGCGCGGAGGTCGAGAGGGTGGCGGGCGAGCGGCCCGAGGCCAAGGGGCCATCGGTCGAGGCGCGCTGAGCGACGTGCGGGCCGCCGGCGTTCCCCTGAGGGCGCCTCTGCAGCCGAGCGGCGGGGCAGCCGGGTCAGATCCGCCGGTCGCCGAGCACCACCTTTCCCTTCGGCTGGCTCGAGTCTGCCGTGGAGGCGTCCTCGGCCGTCACGAAGAAGTTCAGGCTCTCGGGTCTCACTCCCGCGGCCGGCGTCACGGAGAAGGAATAGAGCCCGCGGGTGGAGTCCGTGGCCGGCAGGGTGCCGGCCTCTCGGATCCGGCCCGAGCCCGTGTCCAGGATCCAGAGGCGATAGCGCTTGCCCTCCCCGATCGCGGGCAGGTGGCGGATCGCGATGAAGCCCTGGTTGCTCGCGGGGTCGAAGAGCGCGTAGCCGCGCCCGCCTTCAGACCCGGCCGCGGATTTGACCGGCAGGTCATCCGGCTTCTCCCAGTACTGCTGGGCCAGCGTGGCGAGCTGGATGAAGCGGGCGTCCGCATTCATGGGGATCTGCTGCAGCGTCAGCTCGGCCACCGTGCTCTGCCTGGAGTCGAGGCCGACAATGACCACGATCGGGCGGCCTGCGGCGCCCGTGGTCCGCCGCAGGCTTTGGAGGGCGATCGTCCCGACGCTGACGGCGATGACCGCGGCGATGCCCCAGCGCGCGATCGACGTCCACATGGGGGTGGCGGCGCGAGCGGGCGCGGGCGACCCAGCGGCGGGCGGGCCGTCGATCATGGCCTCGATCCGCGAGAGCAGGCGGGCGGACGGCTCGTGCTGCGGCAGGGCGCGGACGCGCCGGGCGAGCGCGGACTCGAGCTCGGTCACGAGGGCCGCGAGCTCCGGATCGCGAGGCAGGCGCGCTTCAACCGCAGCGCGTTCGCGTTCGTCGAGCCGGTCGATCACATAGAGGCACGCGAGTTCTTCCATTTGCGGGTTCATGTTCGGGTGTCGTTTAGGTTGGCTCGCAGGTCGAGAAGCCCGCGTCGGATCCAGGATTTGACGGTGCCGACAGGCTGTCCGAGGCGCTGCGCGATCTCGGCCTGAGTCATGCCCGAAAAGAGCGCAAGCTCGAGCGCGCGGCGCTGGGCCGCCGGGGCGTCCTCCAACGCCCCGCGCATGCGCTCGGTGTCCTCGCGGACGTCGGCGTCCCTCCGGACGATGTCACCTGATGAGGGGCCCTCGGGCGCGGCGTCCTCGGCGCGCAACGGGCTCGTCGGGAGGAGGCGCCTTCGCTTGCGCAAGAGGTCGAAGCAGGTGCGGCGCAAGATCGTCACCGCCCACGTGAACGGCCGCGCCTTGCGCGAGTCGTAGGACGCGGCGTTGCGCCATATCTTCACAAAGGCGTCCTGCAGGACCTCCTCGGCCTCGCCGACATCGCCCACGATGCGTACGGCCAGCGAGAACAGGGGCGCGCTGTACCGGGAATAGAGCGCGCGGAACGCCTCGCGGTCTCCCGAGCCGGCCTGGGCGAGCAGGAGGGCCTCCTCGACGACGGCTTCGTTTTCGGGATGGGGCACCACGGAGGTAGGGGCAACGCCGGGGAATCAGTGCTTCGGGCCTTCCGCCTTGGGAAAGAGGGCCGCTTCGATCTTTGACGCGGCGACGTCGGCCGCCCCTCGGACCACGCGCTCGAGGACGTCGTCTTCCTGTTGCAGGGGGCGCGGATTGTAACGGTACCGCACGATGCCGAAGTCGTGTTTCACGCCGCGGTCATAGAGCGTCATCCACGCGTGAAAGGTCAGGTCGCCGGGCGCCTCCTCGTAGATGCCCTGGTAGAAGACCCGGAGCTCGATGTCGCTTGTGGGCGTGTTTGCGGCAAACCGCTCCACCTTGATCTTGACCGGCCATTTCCTGTGCTCGAACACATCGGTGAACACCATCCTTAAACGGTCAAAGTCCGTGATCCTGCCGGGTCCCCGGGCAAGCGACTCAACGACAGAAACCGTGAGCTCGCGAGGGGCCGCGGCCGTGGGAGCCTGCGCCGGCCCAACGCTGGTGGCGGCGCAGAACAACAGGGTGCCCGCGCTGAGGGAGGCCATTGCCTTCCGTTTGATGGTCAATCGGATGATGTTCATTTCTACGCTGTCTTGGCCCAAGCGGATGCAGGGTGGGGGCACAATCGGAACGAGGCGGAGGGAGCGGGCCGACGCACCCCGCGGTGCATCAGCGGAAACCATCGTGAGGGCGTTCATGCCGAAACGCCACGTTCCAATGGGGGCTGGTGCCTAGTCAGATCTCACCGCCGAGCCGATGATCATGGGGCCTCAGCCACCGGGAGGCCAAATTGAAGCGAGCGTCCATCCCTCTATCCGTACGCCTCTTACGCTGCCTCTCTGCTCGACGAGACTCAGGGAGTGCTTCCCTGCAGACGGCAGCATGAGGGACGTCAGCACGGCCCCGCCGTCATTGATGAACGCCTCGACGGAGGAGGCGTCCACGAAGAGCCTCACGCTCAAATGGCCGGCCAACAGCCGCAGCGGAGCCGTGGCGGTGCCGGCAAACTCACCCACCCGAGGCAGGCGACGGCGAGGAGCGGGACTATCCGGAGGCGAAGGAAAGGCGCGGCGTTGGTGGGACGCCCGCCCGGCCGCATGAAGCCGTGGTTGGCGAGCCTCCGGCTCATCACACCAATCCGCCGCCCGCTAGCCGGTGCTCGATCTCCTCCAGGGTCGCGCCCTTTGTCTCCGGCACCATGAGCCGCACCCAGATCAGCTGAAGCACCATCATGGCGCAGAAGAAGAGGAAGACGTAGCCCGGGGCAAGGGCGGTCACCACGCTCGGGAACACGGTCGTGATCAGTGCCGCGAAGAACCAGTGCGTGAAGCAGCCAAGCGCCTGCCCTGTCGCCCGGTGCCGGTTGGGGAAGATCTCGGAGATCAGCACCCAGATGACGGTGCCCTGGCCAACCGCGTGCGCGGCGACAAAGCCAAAGATGCATGCCGGCACGATTGCGAAGCGCCCGGTAAAGAACGCCCACGACGTGAGCCCAAGAAAGAGGATGTAGCCGAACGAGCCGATGTAGAGGAGGGTCCGCCGGCCCATGCGGTCGATGAGCCACAGCCCGACAAACGTGAAGATGAGGTTCGTTATCCCTATTCCGACGGATTGCAGCAGCGCCGCCTTGGCCCCGAGACCCGTGAGCTCAAAGATCCTCGGCGCAAAGTAGAGGATGGCATTGATGCCGGACAGCTGGTTGAAGAAGGCGACGAGCACGGCCAGCAGGATCGGCACGCGCAGCCGGCGGGTCCAGAAGGGCCCCGCCTCCATCCGTTCGTGGGAGGCGGCGAGAATATCGTCCGCCACCGCCTCGAGCTTCTGTTCGGTAGCCTCAGGCGTGATCCGCCGAAGGACCGCAAGTCCGGCTGGGCGGTCGCGGCGGCGCCCCAGCAGCCAGCGCGGGCTCTCCGGCAGTGCGAAACAGAGGAGGACGTAGGCCAGCGAAGGGAAGGCCGCGACGCCGAGCATCCAGCGCCAGGCATTGTCTCCGACGTCCTTCAGGAGGAAGTTCGAGAGAAACGCGACGATGATGCCGAAGACGATGTTGAACTGGAACATGCCGGCCAATCGCCCGCGATAGGCGGGCGGCGCGATCTCGGCGATGTACAGCGGGGCCACCACCGTCGAAACCCCGATGCCGAGGCCCCCGATGAGGCGAGCAACGATGAACGAGGCCACGCCGCCGGCGAAGGCGCATCCAACCGCCGAGATGACATAGAGCACCCCGATGCCGACCAGCGTGGCCTTCCGGCCAAACCGGTCGGTGGGCCAGCCCCCGCAGAGGGCGCCGACCACGGTGCCGTAGAGGGCCGAGGCCATTGCGAAGCCGTGAAGGGCGGCGCTGAGCTTCCACTGCGCCTGGATCGCCTGTTCGGCGCCTGAAATGACGACCGTGTCGAATCCGAACAGGAATCCGGCCAGGGCGGACGTGAGGGACCAGAAATAGATGCGTGCCTTCATGTACGTGGGGTGGGGGTATCGGAGAACGTGTGGATTTGGGGCGGGCGCTCCAAGCCAAATACCCATCGCAGGCTCCGCGCAGGTCGGCCGAGTCCGGACGTCTCCTCCGCCAAGGATCGACAATCCGTGTCAGCGATATCAACATCGGCCTATCATCCAGACGGGGTCCTGAGGGCAGTGCGAAGAAAAGGAATCTCGCATCTCCGTCCTCGGTGCCCTGTATCGATGCTCTTTGGCGCTCCTGGACTTAGCGCACGCTGCCCCCGAAAGAAGACCCTTCCGCCATGAGCAATAAGTCGTCCCCGGGTTCCTTTCTCCTTCCACTCCTGTTCATGAGCTCGTTCCCAGATCTCGCCCTGGCGGCGCCCGACAACGTCATTTCACTCAACGGTCGCTGGACCCTCGCCTACTGGCCCCAGACCGAATCACCGGTTAAGGACCCCGGACGGCTGAAGTCACTCGCGGTCGAGACCGTGGCCGCCACCGTGCCCGGCAACGTGGAGCTCGACTTGCTCGCCGCGGGAAGAATCGCCGATCCAACGATCGGAAGCAATGTGTATGCCTTGCGAAAGTACGAAGGCTACCAGTGGTGTTACTCGCGCCGCTTTGGGAGTCCCGCCCTCAGGGCTGGGCAGCGCCTGCAGCTCCATTTCGGCGGCATCGATTGCCTAGCCTCGATCTGGCTCAACGGGCGCCACGTGGGCGAGGCCGACAACATGCTGATTGAACAGGCATATGACATCACCGAGCTCCTGGCTGACGGCGGTGAGAATGAGCTCCAGGTCATCCTGCGCTCCGCGGTGATCGAGGCCCAGGACTATCCCCTTGGGGCGCTCGGCATCCGGGCGGATGGCAACTCCGAGTCCGAGAACATTCGGAAGGCACCTCACGCGTACGGCTGGGACATCATGCCCCGCCTCGTGAGCGCCGGGCTATGGCGCGGAGTGGAGTTGCGCGTCCTTGAGCCGCTGCGTTTCGAGGACCTTCATTGGATGACCCTCCGCGTCGACCGCGCCGCGAAGACGGCCGATCTCTATGCCGACTACCAGCTCCGGGTGCCCTTTGCGTTGATCGACGGGCTGCACATGAAGGTTACGCTGCGGTTCAGGGGCAGGGAGGTCCTCCAACGGAGCGAGCCTTTGCTCTCCCATTCAGGGCGCATCTCCCTGCAGGTCCATGACGCGCAGCTGTGGTGGCCCAAGGGCTACGGCGAGCCGGCATTGTACGACGCTGACGTCCAGGTTCTGGATGCTGCCGGCCGAGTGCTCGCGACGAGGGCCTCGCGCATCGGCCTGCGCACGGTGCAGCTCGACCGCTCGGAAATCACGACGCCGGAGAATCCGGGCCGCTTCTGCTTCATCGTCAACGGGGAGAGGATCTTCATCCGCGGCACGAATTGGGTCCCGGTCGACGCCCTGCACAGCCGCGATGCGGCGCAGATGATCGATGTGCTCAGGATGGCCTCCGAGCTCAACTGCAACCTGTTGCGCTGCTGGGGGGGCAATGTCTATGAGGACGAGGCCTTCTTCGACTATTGCGACGCCGACGGCCTGCTCGTTTGGCAGGACTTTGCGATGGGCTGCACCCTCTACCCGCAGAGTTCAGACTTTGCGAAGAAGGTGGAGGCCGAAGTCCGGTCGGTCGTGCGCAAGCTGCGCAATCATCCGAGCGTCGCGCTCTGGTCTGGAAACAACGAGGACGACGTCTCGCTGGGCTGGCAGTTGGGCGCCCTGAACGTCGACCCGAACCGCGACCTCATCAGCCGGACGGTCATCCCGGCGGCGCTCTACGAGCTCGATCCCACGCGGCCGTATCTGCCGAGCTCGCCGTACGTGAGCCGCGCGTACTACGAGCGGGGCAACAGCGGCAACTTCCTGCCCGAGGATCACCTGTGGGGCCCGCGCGGCTACTACAAGGCCGACTTCTACACCAAATCGGCCGCGCATTTCGTGAGCGAGATCGGCTACCACGGGTGCCCGAACCGAAGCTCGCTTGAGAGGATGTTCGAGCCCGCGGACGTCTATCCCTGGACGCGGGACTTTGCCTGGAACGAGGCGTGGCTCACGAAGTCGGTGCGCAAGCTTCCCCTCTCCCAAAGCACCGCGGGGAGAATCGATCTCATGCTGAACCAGATCCGCATTCTCTTCGGCGCGGTGCCGAAGGATTTGGACGCTTTCATCCTCGCGTCCCAGTCGGTGCAGGCCGAGGCGGTGAAGTACTTCGTGGAGCTGTGGCGCGCGGGCAAGTTCGAGCGCTCGGGCATCATCTGGTGGAACCTGAGAGACGGCTGGCCGATCCTCTCGGATTCCGTGGTGGACTATTACAACTCGAGGAAGCTCGCCTTCTACTTCCTGAAGAATGTGCAGCCCACCGTGTGCCTGATGGTGACCGATCCCGCGCAGGGGTACTATCCGCTCGTGGCGGTGAACGACAGCCTCGAGGCGGCGCAGGGCAAGGTGAGGGTGTCGGAACTGGCCTCGGGAAGGGAGCTGTTCTCGGGCGGCTATGCGGTCGCCGCAAACGGACGACAGAAGGTCGCGGATTTGCCGCTTCAGGAAGGGCAGGGCATGCTCCTGATTCGCTACGAGCATGCGGGGCAGACCCGAGCCAACCACTACTTGTACGGCGCGCCCCCCTTCGATTTCAAAGCCTACTGCAGCCTGCTGAAGCAGACGGGGATTTACTCCTCGGTGCCCGGACTCTAGGCGACGGTCCCGCGTGCCCGCCCGCAACAGTCGCGCCGGATCAAGGCGTGGTCGCCTGGCGGGCCGCTCCGCTTGCCTGCGATCCCGGGCATGCCGGCCCCGGTGTCATTCGAGTTCGACACGCACGTCGAAGCCCACCTCGAAGAGCCGCCGCCACGGGAGATGGATGTGGCTGACACGCACGTCGCGCACCAGCCCGGAGCTGATGAAGAGGTCGCGCAGGACGGCGGCGGCCTGGCCCAGATGAGAGCCCACGCTGCCCTCTATGGCCGCAGCCGCGTCGTCGGGCAGGCGCTCCTGCGTGGGAACAATGCCCGCGGCGGTCAGGTCCTCGACCATGCAGCGGGACCGTTCGCGACCCTGGTACAGGTCGTCGTCCAGGAAACGCAGGAACAGGAACTCGATATGCGCGGCCTGCTGCTCGCGCGTGGGGCCGGCGCGAAGGCTCAGCACCCGAATGACGGCCTGGGCGAGGACCGTGCCCAGGGTATTCCCGGCGGTGTTCCAGCCGCCGTAGGCCGCCAGCGCCGCCACCTGCGGATGCTGGCGCAGAAGGTCGCCCAGGATGAGGTCGGAGGCATTGACGAAGGCCACGTCAGCGATCGCGACACACCGGCCGGACTTCAGCTCCCCCAGCAGCCCGCGCACGAATTCCTCCGGGTTTCGGCCGGGCGACTCCATCTCGCGGCGGGTGGCACGGAATCCCTCGCTCCCTGTGAAACGCTCCAGCCAGGGGTGGTACGCCGGCGGCAGCTGCGCACGGACTGAGCCTATTCCCCGCAGGATCAGCCACTGGCTGTCCCCGTTACCCTGCGTCTGGACGGGCGCGTTGAGGTACAGGATGAGGTCCGCCTCCTGCGGCGAATTGGCCAGCACTCCGCCGAGCGGCGCCAAATGCGCCTTGAGCAGCTCGTGGAGCGGCCGGTCCTCGTAGTCCGTCACGACGGACGGGCCGGATACGCCCGAGTATCGAGGCCAGACCCTGGGCGCGAATCCGGCGCGGCGGCAGGCGCACCGCGCCAGGAGCAGGCATCCGATCTCGTCCGCACCCGGGTAGGTTATCGCCCTGTCGCCGAGGCGACGGGCGCGGATCAGCGACTGGAGGCTGCGGGCCTCGGCGACATTCCACCCATAGTCGGCCGTGTCGTCCTGGGGCAGAAGCAGGTAATCCAGCACGCCCTCGGCCGCCCAGTCGAGCATCGCGCGGTTGACCGCGTGGTTGCGGGCGCGCCCCCGGCGGTAGTCCAGATAGGCCTCGTCGGGGATCTCCGATCGAAGGGCGTCGCGCGCGCGCAGCTCTTCCTGTGTTGCGTCCCCGAGCTCCCCCTTGTGCTCCAGCGAGGAGAGCTGGAACATCCGGCTGCCGTATTCCGCCCAATACGGCTTTTCCTCCTCGCTGGTGTTCGACCGGCAGATGCGAAGGATGACGCTGGAGGCCAGTATAGGCTTTCCGGGATAGGCGGCGTTCAGGCGGCGCAGGACCCCGAGTCGGGCGAGGACGGTCTCGGCCGATTCGGACGAGGTGCGCGACGGGATGAGGCCGCCGTAGGCCAGCGTGTCGATCGCGACCACCGCCGCATCCGCTTCGGAGGCCGCCTGCTCCAGCCAGCCCACCAGTTCGGCGTGCCGGCTGGGGCGCCACGGGCTGCCCAGCCACTCACGCGGGGGAAGGACGATCTCCAGCCCGGCTGCGCGCGCAAGGTAGCGCGGATAATCGTAGTTGACCGGGCGATCGTCCAGCGGCAGGAACGCGACGCGATTCACTGGGCGCCTTTCCCGAGGGGCACTGCGCCCAGCTTCTCGAACTCCCTCATGCCGAGCAGCGCTCGGCGACACTGTCCCGCTGGGACGGCGAAGTTCCTGTTCATGGAAAACTCCTTCTATCCACGGATGCGCGGATGGCGAATTTCATGCGTCGGGGTCTTGTCTTTTCTTGGGGCGGGCCACCACGGGGCCCTTAGGGGATCCAAAGCATGCAGAACCGGACGAAGAACGGGAAGTCCCCTTTCTAGGTCCTTCAGACATTGCGTGAACCGGGCTTGGAGAGCCCTGCTTCGCCGGGGACGCAGGGACCTGCAGTGGGCTCGGACATGGCAAGGGCGCCTTTTGGGGATTGAGCGGCGTTGAGAGAGGCCGTCAAGAATGCGCCAGCGTCCCTCAGGAGCGAAGGGATATGTGATGTGCGGCCCTCGTCAACGTTCGCGGACATAGGCGCGCACGTTCTCGAACTGGCTGTCGCCGTCGAGGCCGGCCTCCGCCATCACCACCGAGCCCGCACCACTGCCGAGGTAATGGCCGTGGCGAAACGGATGCAGCGTGCGGGCTCGGCCGTAATCTGAGCGCACCCAGCGTGTCATCGTCGAAAGCGTGAAGTCCGTGATGCCCATCGCCTCGAGTTGATGGGCCTCAGGGAAGATGCGGTCGCGCTCGCCTGCGGGCAGCATATCGAACAGCTCGCACGACGTGATCACATAGGCGTTAACGTCAATGCCCTCGCGCTCCAGCCTGGGCATGGTCTTGGTAACAAACTCATAGGTGACGCCGGTCCCCTGCAGGACGACGGTGCCCTGTCCCCGCCCTCGAGCCGTCCGCAGGCGATAGGCGCCCTGGACCGATTGGCCGGCAGCCGGAAGGCCCAGGGCGGCCCGGTCCACGGCTATTTCAGGGGGACGCGTGATGAACGGCGCGATGACCGCCGGCCGATGGGCGAGCGCCGCCGCGACGAGGAACCAGATCTCCTGCGGCTCCCAGGGCGTGAGGGTGATCATGGTCCCGATCGGAAAGTTGTCCTGCAGCAGCTGGAGGGACTGGGGGTCGGCGTGCGTCGGGCCGTCCTCGCCCGTCTTGAGGCCCGCGTGGGCGCAGACCAGGAAGAACGGACGGTACGCTCCGCCCTCGACCGCGACCCGCGCCTGGTTGCCGATGGCGTGAAGTCGGGCGGCGATATGTCCGAGCGGCGCGCTGAAGGCGGCGTACGACGAACCGACTCCGATGTGGCCGCCAAACGCCGATATGCCGGATAGCATTGCCGTCATCGCGTCCTCGCAGATGCCGCCGATCGAAAGCTGCCGCGCCGAGGGATTGCTGCGTCGATTGTAGAAGCCGGATGGGAATCCGTCGCCGACCTTGCTCACGCTGGTCGAGCCGAGAAGATCGGCCGACGCCACGGCGAAGGCGCCGCCGCTGGCGCGGTTGTAGTGGTTCAGAACGCGCCCAAGTTCCTCGCGCAGCGTGGTCTTCACGCCTGGCTTGAGCACGAACTCGGGCGGAACGTCGGTCCCTGCCCCGGCGGCGATCTCATAGGCGGTCTCGATGTGGGGTGAATCCGGACGGGGTTGGCGCCGCCGGTTCTCCAGGCGCTGCCTGGCGGCGCGAAGCCGAGCTGCCAGTGCATCGACCGTAGGACCCCGAGAAGCCAAGGCGTTTCGAATGATGCCCAGCGTCTCCCAGTAGCACTGCTCGACAACCGCGCCGTCGCCGCCGGCGTTGCAGCGCTGAGGCACCCCGTCGCAGCACGGCAGGTGCGCGGCATCCTTTGGCAGGAGCGGCGCCACGGCGGCAAAGAATCCCGAGGAGCACAGGGCGTGGCCGGCGCCGTGGGACGCGCGCCCCTCGATGCCATACTGCCAGCCTTTCACCGTGCGGTAGACGATCGCCGTCGGCTGGCCGTTGTCCAGGGCGAGCGCCATTTGCTGCGCCTTCGCGATCTGCTGCCAATCGAAGCCGTCCGGAACGAGGATGACATTCCAATCGTGGAGATAGGCCAGCTCCGCCGGCGTCCATTGGACGTAGTCGCCCGGGGTCTCGCCTTCGCGGCAGACGCGGTTCGAGTCGATCGACGATTGGTTCCAATCGACGTGCAGGATGACGTTGCCGAGCGATGCGGTGCCGCCGGCCGCGAGGGCCTCGGACACGCGTCCGGGGGTCAGGCCGCCCTCACCTTCGATGATATGCATGCGCGGCGCATCCGCTCCGAAGAGATCCGCCGCGGCCCAGGCAAGGCCGAGCGAGGCGGGCAGGCCCACTCCGGACGCGCCGGTGGAAAGACGCACAAACGGGGTCGCCGGCGTGGGATGGCCATCCAACGCCTTGGCCCGCAGCCTCGCGAAGAGGGGGGTCTGGGCGGACGGGTTGCGGCGGAAACCGAGCAGGTCCTCAATGCGCAGCTGGAGCTTCTCGTCGTGCGGCAGCAGCTCCGGCGCCGCGAGGCGCGCCACCTCGTTGCGCAACGCCCACAGTGCGTAGAGACCGAGCGCCTTGTGCCCGGCCGCGTAGGATATGATGTCCGCATCCCGGCGTTCGGGGCGCGCCAAGTCGTAGTCCATTGCGTCGAACAGCAGGCGCATGACGAAACGTCCGGACGAGATCGAGCCGCCCGGGTGGCCCGAGAGCGGCACATAGTTGTACATGACCGCGCAGAGCGTCCGGTAGAACAGGTCGAGCGTGTCGAATTGCGACACGGTCGCGGCGTCGAGGGGCTCGCCCTCCGCCGCGACCCGCTCCCCGGCGTCGATGAAGACGCCGCGGCGCGCTCCGAGTGAATACCCCGCGGCGGCTTCCCTCCCGGGAGCGGCGCGGCTTGAAGTGGTGTCGGCTACCATAGGTGTTGGCCCTCCCGGATGAAGGATTGAAACCCATCACGATCTGCCGCTGCCGCGCGCATGCGCTGCAGCCCCGTCTTGAGATCCTCCAGCCCCGTCGCTATCGACAGGCGAAGGTAGTGCAGGCCGTCGGAGCCGATGCGGCCAAACGAGCGCCGGTCCATCGTGGCTACGTGATACCGCCACAAGAGGAACATCTGCACCAGCGTCGAGGGGCTGGTCCGGCCGCGGTCCCTTACCGGCATCTTCCGATGCGCCCCGATGGCGCCCAGATTCTCGCAAAGGCCGGCAATGTTGGGGAACAGATAGAAAGCACCCCCGGGTTTTCGGCAGGAGATGCCGGGGATGGCGTTGAGCCCCGCCACCATGACATCGCGCCGCTCCGCGAAGGCGTCGCACATGCGGGTGATGCTGGCCTGGCTCAGCGGAGACTCGAGCGCGGTCCGTGCGCCCATCTGGTTGTAGGCCGGCACGCACGAGAAATAATTGATGTTGAGGTTCTTGAGGACTGCCGCCTCGTCGGCGGTCGGGAATACCGCCCAGCCGACCCTGCCGCCGGTCCATGCGTAGGATTTCGACACTCCGCTGACAATGATCGTCCGCTCGGCCATCCCGGGAAGCGACGCGATCGAGTGGTGTCGGTTGCCGTCAAACAGGATGTCCTCGTAGATCTCGTCGGAATAGATGCGGACGTGGGCCGGGGCCTTGCGCTTGATAACGTCGGCGATGTCTTCGAGTTGCTCGCGGGTCACGACTCCCCCGGTCGGGTTGGACGGGAAATTGAGCACGATGATCCGTGTGTGCGGGTTGATGAGCGGCGCGAGATCGCGTCCGCTGAAGCTGAAATCGGTCTCCTCGCGCAGATGCAGGGGTCTTGGCCGCAAGCCCAGATAGGTGGCAAACGATTCGTAGATCGGAAACCCTGGGCTGGGGTAAATAACCTCGTCGCCGGGATCGCAGTAGGCCTGCAGCGCCAGCCCAATGGGCGGCTTGGCGCCTGGGAAGACCACCACCCGGTCGGGCGTGACTTCGATTCCACGGCGTTGCGCCACTGTGCGGGCGATCGCCTCGCGAAGGGGCAGGATCCCCTGGGGGTCGCAATAGTGCGTGAGCCCAAGGTCAATCTGGCGCTTCACCTCTTCGGCGATGTGTGGCGCCAGCGGGAAATCGGGCTCGCCAAGATTGCACCTGATCACCTTCTGCCCCCGGTCCTCCAGGGCCTTGATCTGCGGGCCGATGCGAAAGGCGTTCTCACTGCCGAGTAGGCGGATCTGGGCGGAGTAAAGGCTTGTTCGCGCCTTGGGTGGGATCGCACGGGCCCGCGCTGCGCCTTTCCTCGGGGTGCGCAGTGAGCGTGAGACGAGTGGATGAGCGGTCATGATAAGGGTCCTTCCAAGTTGATGATATTCACGCCATTAATGGCGCGTACCCGGGAGATGGTGCCGGGAAGCGCCACCGCAGCCGTTGGAAACCGACGGGGAAAGGGGAGACCGAGCTCGTGCATTGGGTTGGAAAGGGTGTGCTAAGGGTCCGGCCGGCTCGCCGGCCACTCTCGCAGGTCAAGTGTGCTCTGCCCGCAGCCGGAGGGCTACGCATTCCTAGGGATTCACTGTGCAAATCTTGGTATCGACTTGGGTCCCACTAAAAATGCGCAGGTCTGCGCCGGATGATGTCATGACCGGCGACGCCGGTGCCCGGCGGTCCCTCGGCATTCCCGACGGCGCAACGGCGTGCGCTCTTCCAGCCCAAGTCCCTCCAGCGGCGGCATTAGGATGCGTTCCCCTCCTATGTGGGGCCCCGACGGCGCGGCCGAGCCAGAATTGAACACTTGCCTTGGAGCGGCTCCGCCTCCGCACTGCTGGGGTTCGCCATATGGCTGCGGCAATGGGCTCCGATTGATCGTGGGTTGAGTCGGCCTCCGTTACGCATACCGTTTCACGACATGAAGACAGAAGCCATGCACACTTGGTGTCGGTGTTTCGCCGCCCTCTTGTTGGGCGGGTGCACCGTTTTCCGGCTGGCCGCAGCAGCTCCAGAACAGCCGCCGCCGGCGTTTCCGCATATCCCCCCGGAGTACCTGCGCGAGGCCGACAACACGCCGGACTTTTGGGTCAGCACGGTCGACGGTGTGGCGAAGTTTCTCGGCGAGAGCGTGCACCGGGGCACGGTCGAGGTCATAGGCACGAGCGCGGGAGGCCGGCCGATCCGGGCTGTGTTTTATGGCCGCGCCAGGGTTGGAAAGGGAACGACGACCTTTTCGGGAGCGAGCGGAGCCCACTCCATGCGCGCGTATTACGGGCCCGACTTTGAAAAGAAGGTGTACCTGGCGATGGCTTCGATCCACGGCGGAGAACTTGAAGGCATCGTGGGCCTCGTGAACCTGGTGTCGGTCCTCGAGACCGGGAAGGACCTGAGGGGGCACCCGTGGCCCGGGATTGTCGCGGCCGCCGGGCGCATCGACAGGCTCATCGTGATACCGATCGTCAATGTGGATGGCCGGGCGCGTGTGCCCGTTCGAATGGAGGCGTTCTGCGGAACGGACCACCGCGCGGATGACTACCTTAATACCGGAGCCTGGAGCGACGGGAAGATGATCGGTTGGCCCGAATGCAAGGCGTTTATCCCGTTGGACTTCTCCAGCACGCAGTTCCCGGGCGGCTACCCGAACGACAACGGCGTCAATATCCAGCACGACGACTTCTTCGGCCCGCGCCAGCCCGAGACTCAGGCGTTGCTCGACGTGGCGGCCCGCGAGCGGCCGGACTTGATCCTCAATCTGCACACGGGGGTATGGTATGAAGACTACTTCCCCCTCGTGCACAGGCCGGCCATGGAGGCGGCGCTTGCGCCGGCGTTCGATGGACTCTTCCGGGCCATGCATACCGCCATGGCCAATGCGGGGATGCAGAGCACAGGCGACCCTGCCGTCGAGGCGGATCTGGCTCGCGCACCCGCCGACGCCTACAACATCAACACGGCCCTCAACTACCATTGCGGCGCCCTCGCCGTCGTCGTGGAGGTGCCGTCTCACCAGCATTCCGCAAGGAATCGCCAGGGAGCCGCGGTCCAACATTCTGCCGATCGGCTGCTGGACGAGGAGCTGGTGATTGAAGAGGAAGCGATGAAGTACCTTGCCGACTCGGGTGGCCGGGCGCGGTGGGCTGGGGGAAAGTAGAGCAGCCTGCGTCTTCCGCTTACGGTTTGCTGCTAGCCTCCCGACAACTAGGTCGGTGTCTGTGTAGGCGTGGGCCTCGGCCTTGGCGTTGGCGTAGGCACCCGTGTGGCCGTTGGTGTCGGGGTTGGAGACGGAGTCGGGGTTATTCCTGGAGTTGGACTCGGTACTTGAGTCGGACT
>CAYQOH010000011.1:19812-30407 GCA_964419075.1 uncultured Opitutaceae bacterium
GACGGAGTCGGGGTTATTCCTGGAGTTGGACTCGGTACTTGAGTCGGACTCGGCCTTGGGCTGGGAGTCGGCCTCGGGGTCGGCGTGGGCACGATTGCAGTCGGGGATATTGTGATGGTTAGGGTGACGGCGCTGCTGGTGCCGCTCGCGCTTGTCGCAGTGAGCTTCACGAAAGTGACTCCAGCCGCGGTGGGCGTGCCGGTAATGGCGCCACTCCCGGCGTCAATTACGAGGCCGTTCGGGAGCGGGTCGGCGGCGTAGCTCGTGGGCGCGCCCGAGGCCGTGACCGTAAAGCTGAATGGCGTGCCGACCGTGCCCGCCGCCGTTAGTGGGTCATTGGTAATGACCGGGGCGACTCCTGCGATGAGGTCGTCCCAGTAAACGGAGTAGCTGCCGGCCTGGTCGAAGTTGTAGCCTTCGATAAACGCGGTCAGGAGGTCATCGCCGGCCGCCGTGGGAATGGTGCATACAAGAACGCCATCGATGCTGAACTCGAAGGTGTTGCCCGTCGACGCGCCGGAGAGCGTGTGCCACGTGTCAAAAACAAAGCCGGCGGGCACGCCGAGATCGATCCAGTCGAGAGTATTGCAGTCCCAAGCCTCGAATCGAAAGGCGCGGTCAGCCGCGGTGGGGTTGAAGGGATCGGAGGGGCTCGCGTTGGTGAAGCCCAGGGTCATGTAGGCGCCTCCCTCGGGCGTTGTGCCGGTATGGCCCCAGAGCTCGCTGCACACAAGCGGGCCAGTGGTGGTGTTGAAGGCGGACGAAACGAAGACCCGGGCGCTGAGCGTCCACAAGCCGGTGATGCCAGCGGGGCGTTGGTAGCCCTGGGTGGCGTAGAACTCGCTGTTGAATTGGGCGGGACGGTTGGCGGTGCTGCCGGTCTGGTCGATGGTGATGCTTAGGCAGCTATCGCCGTCAAAGTTGACGGACGCGAAGCCAGCGGGGGGGTAGCGGTCGACCACCCATGCGGGGTAAATCGTATCGAAGGTGTCGACGAACTGCGCCTCCACAGCGCGGGGGAGGGCGCCGAGCGCGAGGGCTGCCAGCAGGATCTTCGCGGGAGACCCGATCCGAATATGGCGATGATCCTTGATTCGCAAATGTTGATACATCTTTGCCAATAATGGGCAACAAACCGACCGGGCGATATAGGGTGTATCCCTGCTAAAATATCTCTCAGCAAAGAGCTGGGCGCCGCGATTGGATATTGGGCCTCAGGCTGATTTGGGGTCGACGACTCGATATGTCCAATTGCTGTGTGCCCTTCGCCATGCTCTGGTTGCCGCTAGGAACTTGGTTCTCGTCCCCCGACTTTTCCGCCGAGACAAGCAAGGAGCAAGGGGGAGGCCGACGGCATTGGGCGAGGCTTCCGGTCAGAATGGGATTGATGCAAGCGTGCCAGGGAATTGATGTCGGAAACCGATCGAGAATTCATTTCGGCGCCCTCGGGACAGCCCAACATGAATTCTATTTCACGCTGAAATGGATTCCGCAGCGCGCTCACGGAAACTTACTCCTGAAACACTTAGCTCACCATCTGCTCAAAGGTTTGGTGGACCTCCATCGGGCCTCTCGCTCAACCTCCCAATATCGGGACGACTTCGGATTTGGCGGCGATTACGAGAGCATGAAGGCCCGAAACCCGATCATGGTACGCATGGATTTCGCCCGCAGCATCCCAAGCCCGTAAGACCGGGAAGAAACCAGGCAGGCGTCTGTTCGGCATAGGTAGATCGCCATGCAGATCGTTGCCTGTAAATGGCGGACCCACAGGGATTCGAACCCCGAACCAAAGGTTTATGAGTTCCTAGACGCAGATTGTCTGGCACGTGCCGACCCTCATGGAGCACGGGGTGGGTGACCTAATATACCCGGTGCAAGGACGTTATCGAATGGATACCTTCATGGATCGACTATGACTGCGGCAGGACGCAGGGAAGGCCGGCCTCACCTCTGGGATCTTGGGCTCAATGTTGCCGGGCTAATCGGCGATGCCATCCGCCGCGAGCAGGCCGCGCACCGGAGGAGAGAATATAATATCACTCATAAGCGGCATTGCTTGACACGCCAGACCCCCTGCCGAGGAATACCACCGAAGAGCCCGGTCCATCCGAACCACTGGGATGTGAATCAATGACAAACCGTCGCAAGATTCTCGGGCGTGGGTTGTCTCTAGTGGCGGCGTGTGCAATTGCGTCCGCAGTCACGACGGCGCCGGCGGCTCGTGCGCAGACTCCGACGCCAACGCCGACCTCAAGACCGACCCCGACCCCGAGACCTAGTCCTACCCCGAGGCCAAGTCCGACGCAAAGACCGAGTCCGACGCCAACACCCAGTGTAACGCCGTCGCCAACGCCAAGCACCACGCCGTCGCCCACGGTCACTCCGACGCCCACGCCCACTCGGGCGCCCACGCCGAGCCCCAAGCCGAGTCCGACACCCAAACCCAGCGTGACGCCGTCGCCCACGCCCAGTGCCTCGCCATCGCCCACGGCAACGCCTACGCCGACGCCTACGCGGGCGCCCACGCCGACCGCGAGGCCGACACCGGTTCCTGTCGCCCCCTCCATCACGATCCAGCCTTCGTCGCAGACGGCTGTGGAGGGTTCCCGCACATCTTTCTCCGTGACCGCCTTGGGCAACTATCTGACCTGGCGGTGGTCCTTGAACGGTGTGCCCCTCTGGGACGGGACGCAGGCTGATGGGAGCGTTGTTCTCGGTTCGTCAAGCGCGACGCTGATCCTCACGGGGACCACAGGGGCCGAGAGCGACGGAACGTACACCGTGACTCTCTCGAATCCGCTGGGAAGCGTGACCAGCTCGGCGGCCGTGCTATCGCTCGTCCCGCCGGGCACCGGCGCGAGCACCTTCAAGGGAGTCGGGTACCTGTCCGGGGTGGTGCCTGCAAGCAGCGTCCGGGCCACCTCCGAAGACGGGCAGATCGCCGTGGGCTCCGGCAACGTCCTCAACAATTTTCCTCAGGCGGGCGCCGGAGACCGCCCCGTGCTCTGGACCTCGACGGCGCCGATGAAGGAGCTGACCGAGCCCGCGACGATCACGTCCGGAGTCCTTTTCGAGACTGCCTCCGACATCACGCCGGACGGCGCGGTGATCGCGGGCCGCGTGAGGACGAGCCCGACGGCGAACCTTCGCGGGTCGGCAATCTGGAGCAACGACGGAAAGACGCTTACGGTCATTCCCGAGATCGCCGGATACAGCGGGGGCCGCGGCGCGGCAAACTCGATCTCCGCAGACGGGCGGGTCGTATATGGCTGGAGCTCGGACACCGCGAGCGGCGTGAGGCAGGCGTACCGGTGGACGGCGGCGACGGGCACGGTCGCCCTGGGCTTCCTCAACGCCTTGGACCCGATGAACGCGCCGTCGGGAAGGGGCGTCTCGGCGGACGGATCGGCGATGGTGGGCACCGAGACCGCGGCCAGTGGAAGCACGACAGCGTACATCTACCGGTTCGGAACGGGGATGAGCTCCCTCGGTTTCCTGCCTGGAGGCACCTGGTCTGCCTCTGACGCCATTACGCCCGACGGCACGAAGGTGCTCGGGGCGGGAAGCAGCACGCTTTACCCGGGCGGCGAATACTTCACCTGGACGCAGGGCGGGGGCGTGGTGGAGCTGGGCGTCGGCGACCCCAACGACGTGTCGAACACCCTTGCCGGACTGACGGCCGACGGGAACGTGTTCGCGGCCGGCGGCTTCGTCCACAACGGGAACGGCTTCATGGACATTGCCCGGGTGCTGTCGGGCGCCGGCCTCAGCACCACGGGCTGGTCGCAGTTCTCAATCACCGGCATGTCCCGCAACGGACGCGTGCTCTTCGGCGAGGCACTGGATCCGTCGGGCAACGGCCAGGGCTGGGTGGCGACCTTTGCCAGCGGCTACCTTGCGAACCTCCTGCTGCCCGCGGCCGTCACAGACCCGCCGACGGGGCAGGTGACGCTGGTCGGCGGCGGCGCGAACTTCGGCGTCGGCGCCGGGGGCGGGCCGAACCTTACGGTCCAGTGGTACCTGAACGGCGTGGCCCTTGCCGACGGGACCCAGTCCGACGGGAGCACCGTTTCGGGTTCCCGCACCCACCTCCTGCAGCTTGCCAACCTTCCGCTGTCGGCGAGCGGCGGCAGCTACACGGCGGGCGTGCACGACGGGAACGGGAACAATGCGACGAGCGCCGCGGCGCTCCTGACGGTGATGCCCCAGCCGATGGTATCGGTCCTGCTTTCGGGCGACCCCGTGCTCCGGACGCCGTTCGGTCTCGCGGCCAGCGCAAGCTCGATCTACGTGGCCGGCTCGAATGCCAACGCGTCCGACCCGAACCGCAACCCGGCGACCGGTGAGTCCATCTTCAGCGTGCCGATTGCCGGTGGCGCGGCGACGTCGCTCTACCCCGCGGCCGAGCCGCAGCAACTGGCGCTCATCGGCGCCGATGTCGACTGGATCGACCCGACCTCCGGATCGGGCAGCACGCAGATCCTTCGGGCGCCGGCGGCGGGCGGCGGTTCGGAGAGCGCCATCTACAGCAACCGCGTGAATCCGGCGATCGCGTCGGGCACCGGCCTGGCGTCGGACGGGATCCTCCTTTACGCGCTCGACTCGAGCAACGGCCGGATCTACCGGCTCAACGCGGACGGCTCGGGCCTGGCGTCGATCGGCGGGATGCGGTACCCCTCCGGCCCGCAGACGGAGTCCCTGGCGGTCGACCAGGGGGTGATTTACGCCATGGACTCGGGGGAGAGTTCCGGGCTCACCGAAATCGTGAGCGTGCCGGCCAGCGGCCCGAGCACGTTTAGGACCCTCTTTTCCTCCAACGGGAGCACCCTGTTCACCGACCCGCAGGGCATCGCGGTGGGCGGCGGCATGATCTACGTCTCGGATGTCGATCCCTCCACCGGGAAGGTGACGATCATCTGGGTGATGCCGGTGACCGGGGGCACGCCCGTCGCGCTCGTCTCCGGCGCGCCGTTCAGCAACATCTCCGCCCTTACTTTCGCGCACGGGATACTCTATGCGGCCGACTCGGGCAGCGGCACGGTCTACCAGATATTGGTCAACGGGCCAATCACCTTCCCCTCCATCACGGCCCAACCCTCGTCCCAGACGGCGGCCGAGGGAGGCGTCGCGACGTTCACCGTCGCGGCCTCCGGCAACGGCGTCTCCTTCCAGTGGTACCTGAACGGCGTGGTGCTCAGCGACGGGGCCCAGCCTGACGGAAGCGTGGTGTCGGGCGCGCAGGGCGCGGCGCTGACGCTCACGGGGACCACGGGGGCGGAGAGCGACGGGACCTACACGGTGGTCGTCACCAACCTCGCCGGCAGCGTGACGAGCTCGGCCGCGGTGCTTTCGCTGACGCCTCCGGGCGCCGGGGCGTTCACGTTCACGGGGGTGGGGGACCTTCCGGGGGGGGGATTCAATAGCCAGATCAGGGCCGCGACCGATGACGGTCAGATTGCCGGGGGGTCCGGCAGCGTCCTCAACTCCAACCCTATCCCCAACGGCGCCGGGGACCGCCCGGTTCTATGGACGTCGACGGCCGGGATCTCGGAGCTGCCGGAGCCCGCCGCCGTCACGCGGGGGACCGTCTTCCTGACCGTCTCGGACATCACGCCCGACGGGGCGGTGATTGCGGGGCGCGTGAGGTCGAGCCCCACCGTAAACCTGCGCACATCCGCAATCTGGAGCAATGGTGGGAGGACCCTGACGTTGATCCCCGAAATCTCCGGCTACAGCGGGGGCCGCAGCGCGGCAAATGCGATTTCCGGCGATGGGAAGGTCGTGTACGGCTGGAGCACGAATCTCCCGGGAGGCCAATGGCAGGCGTACCGGTGGACCGCGGAGACGGGAACCGTGGGCCTCGGCTTCCTCAACGCATCCGATCAGGAGAGCATTCCGGCGGCAAGGGGAAGCTCGGCCGACGGATCGGTGGTAGTGGGGGCCGACCTGGCGAGCGACGGCGTCACGAACATCGCGTTCATCTACAAGGTGGGCGTTGGCATGAGCGCGCTGGGCTCCCTTGCGGGTGGAACCTGGACGGACGCGCTCGCGGTGACCCCTGACGGCGTCCATGTCATCGGATCGGGGAACAGCACGAGGTTTCCCAGGGGTGAGTACTTCACATGGACCCAGGGGGGCGGGTTAGCGCCGCTCGGCGTCGGCAATCCCTACGACGTCTCGACGAACCTGGCCGGCGTCTCCACGGACGGCCAGGTGTTTGCAGGCGGCGCCTACATCCACAACGCCAACGGCTTCATGGCGCTGGACCAGACGCTGGCCGCGGCTGGACTGAACATCGCCGGCTGGTCGCATCTCAGCCTCAACGGGATGAACCACAACGGGAAGGTCCTGTTCGGCCAGGGGGTTGACCCGTCAGGTTTCGCCGAGGGCTGGGTTGCGAGGGTGGCCGCGGGATACCTGCAGGGACTCTCTTTGCCCGCGACCATCACGCGCGACCCGCCCGACCAGACGGCGGTCGCCGGGTCGAACGCAGGCTTCGGAGTGGGCACGAGCGGGGGTCCGGGCCTTGCGGTCCAGTGGTTCCTGAACGGTGTTGCCCTCGCGGACGGCCTGCAGGCGGACGGCTCCACGGTCTCGGGCTCGGCAAGCCCGTACCTTCAGCTGGCGAACATCGCACCCTCGAGCAGCGGTGGAGCCTATTCGGCGGTCGTGCTTGATGGGAACGGGAAGCATGCGACAAGCGCCGAGGCGTTCCTGACCGTGGTGCCGCAGCCCCTGGTCTCGATCCTGTCTGCAGGCGATCCGGCGCTCGGCGGCCCCCTGAGCCTGGCAACCGACGGAACGTTCCTGTACGCGGCGGGCACGAACCTTGCGGGTCCGTCGGACCCGAACACCTCCACAACGGGCCTCTCGATGTTCAGGCTCCCGCTTTCGGGCGGGGCTGCGACTTCGCTCTGCCCCGCCCTCGAACCCCAGCAACTTGCCGTCCTTGGTGGCAATCTGGACTGGATCGACCCCAGCTCCGGCCTGGGCTCGACGCAGATCCTGCAGGCGCCGGCCGGCGGCGGTCCGGTGGCCGCGATCTACAGCCAGGCTGTGACTCCGGCGATCTCGGCCGGCTTCGGCCTGGCGACGGACGGCACTTACCTTTACGCGCTGGATAGCAGCGACGGGCAGCTCTACCGCCTCAATGCGGACGGCTCCGGCCTCAAGGCGCTGGGCGGGGCGCGCTATGTCACAGGCCAGCAGGCGGAGTCGGTCGCCGTCTACCAGGGCAATGCCTACGTCCTGGAGTCTGGTGAGACCTCACTCGTGACGGACATCGTCACCATACCCACGAATGGCTCGGACGCCTACGCGACCGTGTGGGACAACTCGATCGGGCCGTTCTACGACCCCCAATGCATCGCTGTGGGCGACGGCATGATCTACGTCTCGGATGTCGATGTCTACACCGGGCAGGTGACGAAGATCTGGGTGCTTCCGGTTTACGGGGGCGACCCCGCGCTCCTTGTCTCCGGCGCGCCGTTCAACAACATCGTCGGGCTGGCGTACGCCAACGGGATCCTCTACGTGTCCGACCAGGGCACCGGGACGATCTATCAGATACAAGTCACGGGCCCGTAAGCTTCGCCGATTCCGGCGCCTGCGCTGGTCTCCAAGTCCGGATGCCTACACCCCTCTTGCCTAGGTGGGCGTCGGCGTGTGCGTTGGCGTCGGTGTGTGCGTCGGCGTCGGGGTGGTGCTCGGCCTTAGGGTCGGTCTTGGGGTTGTTCTCGGCGTCGGCGTGGGCACCCGGGTCGGGGTGGGTGTCGGCGTGGGTGTCGGCGTCGGCGTGATACCCGGGGAGGGGCTTGGCCGGGGGGTCGGACTCGGCACCGGGGTCGGGCTCGGCTTCGGCGTGGGCGTGGGCACCCGTGACGGCGTGGGAGTAGGGGTGGGTGTGGGCGTCGGGGTCACCCCCGGACTCGGGCTTGGCCGCGGTGTCGGACTTGGCTTCGGGGTCGGGCTTAGCCTTGGGGTGGGCGTGGGCGCCCGTGTCGGGGTCGGCGACGGGGTGGGAGTTGGAGCGGGCAGGGGCGAAAGCGTGATCGAGTTCAGGAATTGGGTCGAGGAGACGACGGAGGAGCTCAGCACGGCGCCCGTCGTGACGTCGTACACCGCCACCTTCGAGGTCGGGCCCGAAACGTTTGCGACGAAGAGCCTCCCGTTGGAGACCTCCATGTCGAGCGTGGCGCCGGTTGCGCTCACGAATGACGCATTGAGCTCCGCACCCGTGTTTGCGTCGAATTCACTGATGGCGCCGCTGGCCAGGCTGCCGACGAGAAGCTTGCCCCCGGCGACGACCATGCTCGTCACTTGGTTGAAGCCCGACACGAGTGAGGCGTTAACCACCGATCCGTCCATATTGTACTCTCCGATCTTGTCCGCGCCCACCGATGGCCTGTAGGCCACATACAGGTGGCCTCCCCCGACGGCCACGGCGACGGGGCTCTGCAGGTTGGTGATGAGCGAGCTGTTGGCCACCGTGCCGTCCGCGTTGTACTTCACGACAGTCCCGCCATTGAACATGGCGACATAGAGGCTCGAGCCGTCGGTCGCGGCGCTCACCGGGGTGACCATGGGCAGCGCCGACAGGGTCCCGGCGCTCGTCCCGTCGAAGTTGTATATCCAGCCCTGGTTGTTCCCGCTCAGGACGTAAAGCTTTCCCAGCATCTGCCTCATGGCGTTCGCGGCATAAATTGCGGGAAGCGAGATCACGCTGGAGGAAACGACTGCTGTTCCGGAAAGGTTGTATGTGTCGACGGCGTCCCCAAAGCCGGCGAAGAGCACGGTGTCTTCGACGGTGAGCGCCACGGGACTCGACGTTTGGGACTGACCCAAGGAATTCGTGACGGTCACCTCGTAATAGCCCTGGTTGGCCTCCGAGACCGTGCCGAAGTTCAATGTCGAGCCCGTGGCGCCGGATATCGCGGCGTAGCTGGTCCCATCCAAGCTGAAGCTCCACTGGTAGCTGCTGCCGGATCCCGTCGGGGTCACCGAGAATGAGGCGCTGCCCCCGATGGGCGCGGCCTGCGCCAGGGGCTGCGACGCTATCGTGTGAGGGACGACTGTGATCACGGCCGCGTTGCTTGGGAGGGGGCCCGACGCATTTGTGGCGGTGCAGGTGTAGGTCCCGCCCGAGGTCAGGTTCGTCAGCGTAAGCGTGGAGGCCCTCGATCCGCTCACCCCGGCCCCGTCCTGCATCGGCGCACCGTTCAGGTACCATTGGTAGGAGGGCGCCGGCGTCCCGTTCGCGAAGAAGGTCAGTGTCGCCCCGCTTCCGCTGATGACTGTCTGCGAAAGGGGCTCGAGGTCCGCGTAGAGGATGGGCGAAAGGACCGCCATGGCTATGGGGTTGGCGCCCGTGATTATCAGGCCCGGATTGGACGATGTGACCGAGGTGCCCGACAGCGTGTACGTGCCGATGCCGTAGCCTTGGATGTTGTTCGCGACAAACAGCTGGCCTCCGACCACCGTGATCGCGCATGGCGAGGACGGGCCGGTGGACACAAGAGAGGCGTTAAGGGCGGCTCCCGTGTTCGCGTCATAGACGCCCACGTTGCCGACTAGGGCGGTGCCGGGGGCCCCATGCGCGGTCAGCACAAACAAGTGACTGCCGCTCACGGCGACGCCGTACACGGGATCCAGGCCGCTGACGAGGCCGGGCGCGGACGAGACAACGGCGCCGCCCGAGATCGTGTACGCCCCGACAGTCCCGCTCGCGCTACCCACGTAGAGCCGGCCCCCCGATGCGGCGATCGTCGGGGCGTTCACGCCGGTGACCAGCGACGCGTTGACCACGGCGCCGTCAAGGCCGTATTCCCCTATGACGCCGGCATTCGAACCGGCGACATAGAGATGCCCTCCCGAGACGGCCAGGCTGCTCGGATTGCTCAACCCGATGATGAGGTTGGCGTTGACGACGCTCCCGTCCATGCCGTACTCGCCGACCGTGTGGCTAATGAGGTTGCCAAGGTAAACGTGGCCGTCGCCGACAGCCAACCCGTAGGAGTAGCTACCTATCTCGATGCTTGGTATCAGCGCCGGGTTGAAGGTGCTCCCGTCAGCGTTGAATTCGGACAGTACGGCCTGGGGTTGGAAGAGGACGAGGATCTGCGTTTGTGTCGGGGCGGCCGCCACCGTCAACGGCCCGATGGAGCCGCTGACCGACCCAACCGCCGAGTCGGTCGCCGTCACGCTCTGGCTTCCCGGTGTCTTGAAATCGAAGCTGAAGCTACCCACCCCTCCCGAGAGGGTGGCGCTCGCAGGGAAGACCGCCTGGAGGTCCGAACTCGAGATGTCTATCGTGCCGTTGTAGCCGGTGGCCGCGTTGCCAAAGGCGTCGTACGCCGCCACAGAGATGGTGATCGGCGTCCCCTGGATCGGGGACGCCGAGGAAGGCGCGAGGGTGAACGTTGCCGCAGCCGCGGGGTTGACGCCGATCGGCGCCGACGTGCCCCGGATGGTCATCGCGAGCGGGTCATTGACGGCGACGGTCTGAGCCCCGGCTGTCTTCAAGGTGACCTGGAAGACGCCCACGCCGCCGGTGAGCGGCCCGTCGGCGGGCAGCACCGCGGCCGCGTCCGAGC
>CAYQOH010000012.1:0-27166 GCA_964419075.1 uncultured Opitutaceae bacterium
GGGCCGCCGCGGTCGCCGTGTCGACGGCGATCGGCTTCTCGCAGTAGATCGCCTTTCGGGCGGCGATGGCCTGCCGGACGGCCGCGGCCCGGCGGTCCGTGGTCTGCGCGTCAAAGTAGATCCGGTTGAAGGGGTCGGCGAGCGCGGCCTCGAGGCTCGCCGCGACGCGAAGGCCGCCGTGGGCCCCGGCAAGCGCCCGGAGCTTCTCCGGGTTGCGTCCGACCAGGATCGGGTCGGGAAGGATGACGTCCCCGTTGGCGAGGCGGACGCCGCCCTGTTCGCGGATGGCGAGCACCGAGCGGATCAGGTGCTGGTTGGTCCCCATGCGCCCCGTGACGCCGTTCATGATGATGCCGACGGTGTGCGTTTTCATGCCGATTAAGTGTGCTCGAGATAGGCGGCCTTGATGTCCGCGAGGTACCGCGCCTGGTCCGTGGCCCACAGCCGGCGCGAGAAGATCTCAACCTCCACAAACCCCTTGAACCCGGCCTCCTCGACCCAGCCGCGGATCTGCCGGATCGGGATGCAGCCTTCGCCCATGAGGCCCCGGTCCTCGAGGAGGTCGATGGTGGGCGTCCGCCAGTCCGAGACGTGGAAGGCGAAGAGCGTGCCCTCGCGGCCGCAGGCCCGGATCTCGTCCTCGAGCCGGTCGTCCCACCAGGTGTGGTACACGTCGAGTGCGATCCCGGCCCAGGGGGAGGCGAGGTGCCTGCAGATCGCGCGTGCCTGGCCGATCGTGCTCACGGCCGAGCGGTCGGCGGCGTACATGGGGTGCAGCGGCTCGATGGCGAGCCGGACCCCGGCGGCGGCGGCGTGCGGGATCACGGCGGCGATGCCGTCGGCGATCTGCCCGCGCGACTGCGCCAGCGACTGGCCCTGCGCGGACCCGCAGACGAGCACGATGAGCGGGGCGCCGAGCGCCGCCGCCTCGTCCACGCACCGCCGGTTCTCGTCGATCGCCTTCGCGCGGGCCTCGGCCGACGCGGCCGGGAAGAACCCCCCGCGGCAGAGCGACACGACCGTCAGGCCGTGGGCGCGCAGCAGCTCGCCCGCGGCGGCGGGCCCCGTCGCGGAGAGCATGTTCCTCCAGACGGTGATGCCCCTAATGCCGGCGTCGGCGTAGTGGCGGGCGCATTCCTCGAGGCTCCACGACTTCGTGGTCATCGTGTGGAGGCACAGGCGAGAGGCGTCGGCGAAGGGGGAGACCATGGCGCGCACTAAAGGCCGAAAAACGTGTAGTGGGGCTTGCGCTCGGCCATCCGCTGGATCAGCAGCGCGAGCTCCCGGGCATGGTAGTCGCCCCACATGCTCGACTCGCCGCAGGGGACCTTCCGTCCCGGAGGCACGTGGTCCCAGCCCTTGGGCCGGTGGTAGACCGTGTGGAGCAGGAGCCCCTGGTGCCGCGGCGAGGTCGAGAGGTACGGGTCACTGAAGATCGTCCTTGCGACGGTGAGCCCGGCCGCGAGGTAGCGGTCGCCGGCCGCGGACGGGCGCCTGGCGCGCAGGTAGCGCCCGAGCCTGACCAAGCCCTGCGCCGCTATGGCCGCCGCCGAGCTGTCGACCGGCTCGTGGTCGTTGAAGGGGTCGGCGGGCCGCTCGAGGTAGGCGCCGAGCCGCGCGAGGCCCGGCGCGCCGTTGTCCCAGTACGGCACGCCGTCGGTGGGCGTCTGCGCAAGGTAGTAGTCCGCCGTCACCCGGGCCACCCTGAGGAACCGGCCCAGAACGGCCGCCTTGCCCCCGTGCGGCTTCAGGTCGCCCTCGGGCAGCGTGTCGAGGAACTCGAGCTGCTCGGCGTAGCCGCAGAGGATCCAGGCGAGGCCCCGCGTCCACGTGGTGAAGGGGGAGTAGCCCTGCTGCGTGCTCGGGCAGCGGTAGGAGCCGTCGTTCAGGTTGAAGATCGACTCGTGGGCGACCCGCCCGGGTACGTCATAGCCGTCGCGCCCCTCGCCGAAGTAGACGTTGAACCGCGCGGTCGTCTCGGCGTGGACGAGGAGGCGGCCGAGGAGGGAGATCCTCCGGTCGCCCTCGCCCATGAGGCTGTGCCCGAGGCGGTGCGCGAGCGCGAGGACCCTCAGGGAGCGGATCGTGTCGGCGAAGAGCGAATGCGGCCCGTTGAAGGAATAGATGTACCCGAGGCCGCCGGGCAGCGCCGTCCAGCGCGCCGCCTGCACCGCGCCCGAGACCTTGAGGGCGAGCTCGTAGAAGCGAACCTCGCCCCCGTCGGCCGCCATGGCGCCGGAGACCGCAAGGTGAAGGAGGTTGCCGTAGGTCGAGACGTTGTTGAACCCGTGGTCGTGGACCCCCACGTGGCTCACGTGGGCGGCCATGTGCCGGAACGTGCCGGCGCGCCCGATGGCGAGGGCCCGCCGGTCGCCCGTGGCGGCGAACTGCAGGATCGCCGAGCCGA
Organism: uncultured Opitutaceae bacterium; assembly: GCA_964419075.1. Taxonomy (GTDB): domain Bacteria; phylum Verrucomicrobiota; class Verrucomicrobiia; order Opitutales; family Opitutaceae; genus Palsa-1447. The sequence continues at coordinate 2,408 of CAYQOH010000012.1, forward strand.
ACTGGAAGCCCTGGGTCCATTCCGTCCACCCGCGCGGCGCGTACTTTCCGCCCACCGTGACCACCGGGGACCCGTCGCGGGGGTCCCAGCTCCGGTCGATCGCGAACACCTTCCTGGCGGACAGCTCGAAGAGGCGGTCGATCTCGCCGCGCAGGGATCCCGGGGTGAGGGAGGTGTCGATGTGGAGCATGGGCGCCGAGTCCTAGAGCCGCCGGATGTTGAGGCCGCCGTCGACCGTGATGACCGACCCGGTGGAGAAGGGCAGGTCGCCGGCGATGACCGAGCGGACGGCGAGGCCGACGTCCTCGGCCGTTCCCCAGCGGCCCTGAGGCACAAGGCCCTCCGCGATGAGCCGGTCGTACTTTTCCTTGGCCACCGCCGTCATGTCGGTCGCCATGAGGCCCGGCCGCACCTCGACGACCTGGATCCCCTCCTTCGCGAGGCGCACGGCCCAGAGCTGCGCCGCCATCGCGAGGCCGGCCTTCGTGATGCAGTAGTCGCCCCGGTTGACCGACGCCGTGTTGGCCGAAATCGAGGTGATGAAGACCACCTTGTGCCCGCCCGCAAGCGCGGCCTCGGGCTTGCGGTCGAGCCAGTGCCGCGCCACCGCCTGGGTGAGGAAGTAGGGCCCCTCGAGGTTGACGCGGACCAGCTCCTCAAACGATTCCTCGGTGGCGTCGGCGACGTCCGCGCGGACCCGGGGGGCAATTCCCGCGTTGTTCACGAGCGCGTCGATTCGGCCGAACTCCGAGAGCGTCTCGGCCACGAGACGGGCGCGGTCGGGCTTGGAGCCGATGTCGGCCTGGAGCGGGACGAAGCGCTGCAGGCGCGTTCCCGAGGCCTTCCGGCACAGCGCCGCGGTCTCCTCGGCGCAGGCGCGGTTGCCGACGAAGTTGATGGCCACGGAGCAGCCCCCGGTGGCCAACTGCACCGCGATGCCCCGGCCGAGGCCGCGGCCGGCTCCTGTGACCAGGATCACGGGGGTAGTCTTCACAACGGGATAGCTTATGCGAAAAAGCGCGCGGCCATGAGGATTTTCTCGGCGCGACCTAGCACTTTTGCGACATTGTTTATGTGCCTTCCGTCCCGGACGTTCGAGCACATTCGCGGCGGGGCGCCGGGGTCACCCGAGGAGGCGCGGGCTCCAGCGCGAGGGCGCCTGGCCGGTCTGACGGCGGAACCAGCGCGCAAAATAGCTCTGGTCGAGCACGCCTACCGCCTCGGCGACGTTCGCCACCCGCATGCCCTGCGACAGGAGCTCCTTCGCCCTGGAGAGGCGGCGCTGCGTGCGAAGCTGCCCCAGGGTGAGGCCCGTCTCGCCCTTGACCAGCCGGTTCAGGTGATCGCGCTGGTAGCCGCTCCGCTGCACGACCTGCCGCAGCGGCGTGGCCGGTCCCACGGTGGAGAGGAGTCGGCCCATGACGCCGCCGCCCCGCGCCTCCGGCTGGGGCACCCTCTCAAGCCAGTTCGCGGCCCGCAGGAGCGTGATGAGCGTCTGGAGGATCGCCGAGGCGCTCTCCCATTTCAGCACGCTGCCCGAACCGGCCTGGAGCCGGAGGAGGTACGCGAGGTGCTGGCGTACCTGGGTCAGCTCCGAGCGGTTCAGACTGCAGACCGCCGCGGGGCCGAGCCGCGCCTTCGGCACGCCGAAGTCGATCATGAGGCAGAGGGGCGGCCGCTCGGTCGTCCGCCTGAAAGCGTGGGAAACCCCCGGCGGCAGGACCACGAGGGTCCCCGGCTCCACACGGGCCTCGCCACTTGCAAACGTCTGCTGGCCGAGGCCGCTCAGGTAGAGGATCGCCTGACACCAGCGGTGCCGGTGCTGTTCGATCGACGCGTGCTCCGGGAGGTGCCTGTGCAGGGCGACCGTCAGCACGCGCAGGCCGGGAAGCCGGATGTCGGCCTTGTTGATCAGCAGGGAGCGAAAATGGCGCATGGGGCTGGGGGACCGCGCCCTGCGGTGTCCCTCGGGGCGGCTTTCGCCCATGGCCTACCCGGCCGTGGCGCCCGCGTCGAAGCAGAAAATCCGCCAGGATCCGGGCGTGTTCGATAAAAAAAGGTCTCGAATCCCCCTCAAGGCGCGCTTGAATAGGCGCCGGATCGTGCGCCCGGACCGTGGGGGCCAGGGCCACGATGCCCCGACCATGCCGCCATCTCCTGCTTCGCTCCGGCCCAGGGAGGGCAATCCCGACGAGTTCGTCTTCGCGGCGGCGCACCTCGAGCACGTCCATATCTTCGGGATGTGCGAGGGGTTGTGCGGGGCCGGGGCGCGGCTCAAGTGGGTCTACGACCGCGACCGCGCGAAGGTGCGGGCCTTCAGGGCGCGCTTCCCGCAGGCGCGAGTGGCGCGCGACTTTGACGAGATTCTCTGCGATCCCGAGGTCCGGCTTGTCGCGGCTGCGGGGGTCCCGTGCGACCGCGGCCCGATTGGCTGCCGCGTGATGGCCGCCGGAAAGGACTATTTCTGCGACAAGACGCCCTTCACGGCGATGGACCAGCTGAAGGCGGCGCGGTCGGCCGCGGCGCGCACCGGCAGGAAGTTCTTCGTGTACTACAGCGAGCGCCTCCACGTCGAATGCGCCGTGAGGGCGGGTGAACTTGTGCGCGCGGGCGCGATCGGGCGCGTCGTGCAGGTGCTGGGCCTTGGACCCCACCGGTTGAGCAAGGCATCCCGACCCGACTGGTTCTTCAAGCGCTCCAAGTACGGGGGCATCCTCTGCGACATCGGAAGCCACCAGTTCGAGCAGTTCCTCTTCTACTCCGGCTCGAGCGACGCCACCATTGCGCGCGCCGCGGTGGGCAACGTCGCGAATCCTGACAAGCCCGAGTTCGAGGACTTCGGGGAGGCGTCGCTCGTCGGGGACAGCGGGGCCTCCGGCTACGTGCGGGTCGACTGGCTCACGCCCGACGGCCTGAGCACCTGGGGCGACGGCCGCACGTTCATCCTCGGGACGGAGGGGTACATCGAGCTGCGCAAGTACGTCGACGTCGCCCGCGGGGGCCGGGGCAACCACCTGATCCTCGTCGACAGGAAGGGCGAGCGGCGCTTCGACCTGGCGGGAAAGGTCGGCTTCCCCTTCTTCGGCCAGCTGATCGAGGATTGCCTGCACCGCACGGAGCACGCGATGACCCAGGCGCACACGTTCAAGGCCGCCGAGCTGTGCCTGAGGGCGCAAGCCGCGGCCAAGAAGATCTCCTCACAACCATGAAACGCGTCGCCTTCGTCATGTCGATCAATCCCGGCCGCGCGGCCGACTACGAGGAGCGCCACAACCCGATCTGGCCGGAGCTGGCGCACGCCCTCAGGGACCACGGGGTGAGGGACTACTCGATCTTCCACGATCCCTCTACCCACCAGCTCTTCGCGTACGCGCTGATCGAGGACGAGGCCCGCTGGAACGCCATCGCGGAAACTGAGGTGTGCCGCCGCTGGTGGCGGCACATGGTCGACGTCATGCCGTCAAACCCCGACGCGAGCCCGGTCAGCCGCGAGCTTCGCGAGGTCTTCCACCTCCCCCAGCGCGGGGAAGAGGGAATGCCGCCGTCCGAAGCAGTCTTGAGCACGCCCTAATAATCTGGAGGATAAAGCGAAGGATAATGCCTCCGCGCCAACTGGGAGAACGATCCGCCGCCCACCATGAAACTTCTCGCACGCCTCACGCCCTCTTTCCTTGCGCTGCTGGCCCTTTCCGCGCCCGCGCAGACGCCGCCCGATCTTCCGGCCCCGCAGACGGTCACCCTCTTCGGGCAAAAGATCCAGTATTACGACGTGGGCAGCGGCCCCGCGGTCGTCCTGCTCCACGGGCTCGGCAGCAGCGCGAAAGGGGACTGGGGCCGGTGCATCATGCCGCTCGCCGAGCACCACCGGGTGCTGGCGCTCGACCAGCTCGGCTTCGGCGCCTCGGACAAGCCGTTCATCGACTACGGCATCCAGACGTGGGTGGACTTCCTCGGCGAGTTCCTGCGCGAGAGGAAGGTGGAGCACTTCACGCTCGCCGGCGAATCCCTCGGCGGATGGGTGGCCGCACGGTACACGATCGAGGCGCTCGGATCGGCGCCCCCTCCGGGCCCGACCTTCGCCCTGCCGAAGCCGGTCCGCCTGATCCTCTCGGACGCGGCCGGCCACCGCCGGCCCGCCGACAGGGCGGATGAAGGGGGCCCGGCGGGGAGCTCCATCGCCGGGACGAAGGACCTGCTCGCGAAGGTATTCTACGGCCAGGCATGGCGCAACGACGAGGCGGTCCGCGCCTCCTTCGCATGGAGCATGAGCAAGGGCGACACCTGGGCGATCCACTCGATCCTTACGGGCAACGCAGCCCAAGCCGAAGCCGTCGACGACGGACTCCCGTCGATCCGCATACCGACGCTTGTCGTCTGGGGCGCCGAGGACCTGCTGGTCCCGATCGCCGACGGGCGGGATTTCGCCGCGAAGATCCCGGGGGCAAGGCTGGTCGTCATCCCGGCCTGCGGGCACGCCCCGTGCATTGAGAACCCCGAGGCGTTTCTCGCGGTAGCGCGCCCGTTCATCGACGGCACAAATTAGGTTTAGAGTATTGAAGGGTGTCCCGCCAAAGGCAGAGTCTTGGGGCACCCGTATGAGACCCAAAATGTCGGTGGGCGTCCTAATGCTCGGGCTTGCGCCGTTGGCGCCTGCCTGGGGTGATCCAGCCGCGGCGGCGCCTCCCGATTTTCGGGTGACCGTCGAAGACCGGCCCATCGACCTGCACGACTTTCCCCAGGGGGCCTTCGGCCTCTTCGAGGTCACCCGACCGGCGAAGGTGGAGATCCGGACGGGCTTTGACGTCCGGTGGGTGAACGTCCGTCCCAGGTCCGCGGGAGTCGCCGCCGTGATCGCGGCGGACCACCGTGGCGTCACCCTGGTGGCCCGGGACCCGACGCCGCTCACCGTGGAGTTTAACGACGACCTCACCCGGGTCGTGCACCTTTTCCCCTACGCGGCCGAAAGGAACGTCCCGCTGCCCGACACCCCGAAGGTCCGCTACTTCGGGCCGGGGCTGCATGAGCCGGGCCTGATGGACCTGAGGGACGGGGAGACCCTCTACCTCGCGCCGGGGGCCTGGGTGAAGGGCAACGTCCGCTCGATCGGCACGACGGGCGTCACAATCCGCGGCCGCGGCGTCCTGGACGGGACGGACGTCGGTGGGCCGGCAGTCGTGGGCCCGGGCCGCGACGGGCTGAGCAACCTGATCTACCTCGAGAGAACCGCGGGCGCGAGCCTCGAGGGGATCACCCTCTTCAACTGCCACGGGGCATGGACGGTCTATATGACCGGCACAACGGGCACCCGGGTCAACGGCCTTAGGATCCTCAATCCCAGCGTCAACTACGGCGACGACGGCTTCGACATCGTCTCCTCGAGCGACGTGCGGGTCGAGAATGCCTTTGTCCGCACGAACGACGACTGCGTCGTGGTGAAGAACCTGGCCGACACCGAGACCCACGACATCACGGTCCGCCATTGCGTCCTGTGGAACATGCCGACGGGCGGGAACGGCCTCGAGATCGGATTCGAGACCCGGAACAGGCCGACCCACGGCATCCGGTTCGAGGACATCGACCTCATCCACGTGGAGCGAGGCGCGGCCATCAGCATCCACAACGGCGACGCCGCCACGGTCGAGAACGTCGTCTTCGACAACATCCGGGTGGAGGATGCGCGCCGAAAGCTGGTCGACTTCGCCGTGGTGTACGCGCAATACGGCGCGGACCGGCCGGCGAGCGACGAGGAGAACGCCCGCCGGCTGGACCGAGGCGGCACGTGGGACGGGATGCTGACCTACTCGCCCCAGGAGAAGCCGGAGCGGGCGAAGTTCCGCGGGCACATCAGGAATATCCGGGTGTCAAACCTGCACGTGGTCGACGGGGCGCTGCCCTACAGCGTCCTCGCGGGCTTCGACGCCGGCCACGCCGTCGAGAACGTCGTCATCGAGGGGCTGCAATACCTGGGCCGGCCGATACTCGACGCGTCCGAGGGCAAGTTCACGATCGAAAACGCCACCGGTGTTGAGTTCAAATAACGGCCGCGCTCCGACGCCATGAACATCAAGCCGCTGATACGCACGATTCCGGACTGGCCGCATCCGCCGGTGCGTTTCCGGGACGTCAGCTCCCTCCTGCGCCACCCGGAAGGGTTCCATGCGGCGATGGACATGTTCATCAAGCACTACAGGGGCAGGCGCTTTGACGTCATCGCCGGGCTCGACGCCCGCGGCTTCATTCCGGCGGGCGTCCTGGCCTACGCCCTTGGGAAGCCGCTGGTCATGGTGCGCAAGAAGGGCAAGCTGCCGGGGGAGACCCTCCACGCTGAGTACCAGCTGGAATACGGCCAGAGCATCCTCGAGATTCAGGCGGACGCGGCCCCCAAGGGGTCCAATGTCCTCCTGATGGACGACCTCATCGCGACGGGGGGCACGCTCTGTGCCGCGGTCCAGCTTTTCGAGCACCTCGGCTGCACCGTTCGGGATGTCGGTGCGATCGTCAACCTGCCGGAGCTTAACGGCTCGGGCCGGCTTCAGCGGCTGGGCGTGAAGGTCTACTCGCTCTGCGAATTCTCAGAGGCCGAATGACACCCGGCGTGACGCGTGGGGGCGGTGCGCCCACGCTCTAGGCTTGGTACTGCTTCCGGTCAGGGCGAGGGTAGCTGAAGACTTCGCGGGTCCTCGTGTAGTCCTCGGCCCCGAGGCGCCCGACGAGGTCAAGCTTGGCCGAATCGGGGAAGCCGCCCGGACCGAGGATGTCGTCTCTCACGTGTGCCGCGATGATCCGCCCGAAGATGACATTGGCCGCGAGAGGGCCCGTGCCGATATGGACGATCCGGTCGAGCGTGCACTCGTAGGCGACCGGCGACGCGGCAACGCGCGGCGGCCGCACCTTCTCCGAAGCTGCCTCCGCGATGCCGAACGCCGAAAATTCGCTTTCTCCGTAGGGCAGGAGCGCGGCGCATTGGTTCATCTGCTCGGCGAGCGCGAACGGCACGAGGTTGACGACGAACTCCGGCAGGAGCTCGATGTTGCGGACCGTGTCCTTCTTCGTTCCGTCGCGGGTGTTGACCGGCACGAACATGAGCGTGGGCGGGTTCGCCGTCACGCCCTGGAAGAAGCTGAATGGGGCGAGGTTTGTCCTGCCCTCGGGGGAGATCGTCGAGACCCACGCGATCGGCCTCGGCAGGATCGTGGTCGTCATCCACTGGTAGGCGTCGCGGGGCTTGAGCGCGGTGAAGTCGAGGAGCATCGGTGGGTTCTACCCCACGAACCGGGGGTTGACGAAGGAAAAACCGGCGCCGGCGGTCCGGGACGCAGGTCTAGACCGTGCAGATCGCGACGGCCTCGGCCAGCGAGGTCATCGGGTCGCGGGCGGGGATGAATTCCTGCGCCAGAAACCCGCGGTGTCCGACGTCCCGGATCGCACGGGCGATCGCGGCGTAGTTGAGCTCCTGGGTCCCGTCGATCTCATGGCGCCCGGGGACGCCGCCCGTGTGATAGTGGGCGATGTAGGCGTGGTTGTCGCGGATCGTGCGGATCACGTCCCCCTCCATGATCTGCATGTGATAGATGTCGTAGAGGAGCTTGAACCGCTCGGAGCCGACGCGCTTCACGAGCTCCACGCCCCAGGCCGTGTGGTCGCACATGTAGTCGTGGTGGTCGACCTTGCTGTTCAGGAGCTCCATGCAGACCGTGACCCTGCGCTTCTCCGCCGCGCCGACAATCTGCTTGAGCGCGACGGCGCAGTTGGCAAGGCCGAGCTCGTCGTCCATGCCGCCGCGGCTCCCGGAGAAGCAGATCACGTTCGGAAGTCCGGCGTCGGCGCAGGCGCCGATGCGCTCGATCATCCCGGGCACCATGACGGCGTGGTGCTCGACGCGGTTCAGACCCTCGGGAATCCGCGTCGTCCCCATCGCCATCGCGCACGTGAGCCCGTGCCTCCGGACCACCGGCCATTCCGGAGGCTCGAGCAGCTCGACCGACTCCAGCCCGATGCGCTTGGCCTCGCGCGCAAGGTCGTCGAGGGGGATGTCCTTGTAGCACCAGCGGCACACCGAATGCCTGAGGGAGCCGCCCGGGCCGGCTGCGGCGGTCGCGGCCGGGAGGGGTTTGGCCTCTTCCGATCGCGCGAGCGGCAGGGCTGCAAGGGCGGCCGTGCCGGCCATTGCTTTCAGTGCATCGCGTCGTGAGATTGTCATCATGCCTCGGGTGCTTTGGGGTGGCGCTGCCGCTGCGATCCATTAGTCCGGCGCCCCGTCCGGGTCGAGCTCCGCCTTCCCGCAACGCGCATGGTTCACTCGACCGTCGTCAGGTGCCATTGCCTGCAGTAGGGACAAAGGTAGGCCTTGCGCTGGCGCTCGACTCCGGCGCAGAGCGCGGCGTCAAGCGCATCTCCCTGGGTGCGATACTTCCTCTTGCGGAAGCACCTCAGCTGCCGGTCTGAATGGCTGGGCTCCTTCAAGGTTGTTTAGGGGAAGACTTGGGCTTGGCCTGGGGTTGTCTTTTGGAGTGGGAATAGGTCGGCATCGTCATGGAGTAAAACAGGTTATGTTTTCAGAATTCGGTACCGCTCATGGATCGCGGCCAAGGGTTGGCGGCGGCCGTTCGGGGGTCAAATCTTTCACGCCCGGTCGCGGGAAACGCGTGCCGTGGCGCAACCGAGTTGGCCACCGGGTTACTATGAGCTAGGTGATGACCCCATTTTTCTGGACCTACTGCCGGTTCATATTGGGGCCGAATGCAGAACTCTATGAAGACACTTACTTTTCTAACCCCGGTCGCCATGGGCGCCGGCCTCGTTCTTCTTTTTTGGTCCGGATGCACCCCGAGCAACAAGTCAGCCACAACAAGGAATACGCCGACCCCGGACCGCACGGGCGTGACTGTGCCTGCCGTCCCCCCCGCGAAGACCGTGAAGGCGACTCCGGTCGCAAGCGGTTCGGCGTCGGTCCAGGCCTCCGACACGTGGGCGGCGATCAAGGACTTGCCATTCGCACAACGCGCCGAATTCGCCGCAGGGGCGGCCTCCTTGGAAAACGAGCTGGCCGGACAGATCTCAGAAATGAACGCGAAGCGCGCGGCAATGACCGCGAGCACGACGGACTGGGACTTTGCGATGAAGGAGCTCAACGACTCCCAGGCCTATCTCAAGTCGATGGTCGAGGAGGCGGGCCGCGCGACGCCCGAGACCTGGGACCAGGAGAAGGACAAGGTCGGCGCGGCCTGGCTCAGGGCGCAGACCGCCTGCGACAGGGTCCGGACGTCGACAACGTCCTGATCGTCGCCTAGAGCATCGGCGAGAGGGGCCTAAGCGCGGCCTCCAGGAACCTCCTCCGGAAGGGCCGCTTTGCGAACACCGCCGGGTCGATCTCCTGGGAGAGGCTGAAGTCGTGCTCGAGGATACGGGCGAGCTCACCGTTGTGCTCCGCCGAGTGGAACAGCACGTTGAGCTCGAAGTTCAGGCGCATCGACCGGTAATCCAGGTTGGCCGATCCGATCATCGCCCACCGGTCGTCGGCCAGCATGACCTTCGCGTGGTTGATGCCGACCGAGTACTCGAATATCCGCACGCCCGCGGCCAGCAGCTGCGAGTAGTACGAGCGCCCCACGACGACCAGCCACGGATGGTCGTTCCTCTCCGAGATGAGCAGCCTCACGTCGACGCCCCGGCTGGCGGCCAGCTCGAGCGCCGCGAGAATGACGTCGTCCGGCACGAAATACCCGGTCGCGATCCAGACGCGCTCGCTGGCCTCGTTCAGCAGGCTGACGATGGACTTGCTTATCGGCTCGTTCCGCCGGTCCGGGCCTCCGAGCACGACGTGGGTGAGGTGGCGCGCCGCGGGTCCGGGCGCGGGGAAGTACTCCGGCGCGGAGATCTTCTCGCCGGTCGCAAAGAACCAGTCGTCCGCAAACACGTCTTGCAGTTCGCGCGCGACGGGACCGTCGACCTCAACCTGCACGTCCCTCCAGTGGCCCAGGTTAGGGTCGAGGCCCTCGTACTCCTTGCCGATGTTCATTCCGCCGACAAACGCGACGGCGCCGTCGACAATCTGAAGCTTGCGGTGGTTCCTTAGGTTGAGGAAGAAGCGGTTGCGCTTGGGGTCCAGGCTCTGGAACCACGAGAAACGGCCGCCCGCGGCCAGCAGGTCCGCAAGAAGGCTCTCCGTGAAGCCGTGCGAGCCCACGCCGTCAAGGAGCAGGCGGACGACCACCCCGCGCCTTGCGGCGTCGACCAGCAGGCCGAGAAACCGCGCGCCGGTGCCGTCCGGGTTCCAGATGTAGAACTCCAGGTGGACGTGGTGCCTTGCGCCCCGGATCCGCTCCTCCAGGGCCGAGTAGAACTCGACGGAGTCGCGCAGGATGCGGAGGCTGGCCGAGGAACTGACGGGAAGCTGGTTGATGCGGGACAGCAGCTGGAAGAACTGCCGGTCCCGCTGGGAGACCCTTTCGAGCATGCGCGCCGTCGCGGGGTCCGTCGTGGTCTCGGGGGCGCTGCTCCGCGTGGAACGCGCCGAGTAGAGGCTGCGGCGCCGCAGCCGGCGGCGCTTCAGCCTGTCGGTACCAAGCGCGAAATAGGCGAGCGCGCCGACAAACGGGATGAACACGATCGCCCAGAGCCAGGCCAGCGTCGCCGAAGGCCGCTTCTTCAGCAGCAGCAGGTGCGGAATGAACGCCCATGTCGCCAGGTAGGCTGCGAGGAGGAGGGTTTTCATGGGGTCGCCTACCGGCCGGGCCTGAGCCCCGGCCCGTCGGCGCGGAGGGTCTACGCCCTTGCAGCCCCCTCGCGGTTGAGCGCCTCCGCGTGCTTCAGCCCCAGGAGCACGAGCTCCGGCACGACCTCGTCGAACAGAAGCTCCCCCTCGAGCATCCGTGCGAACCCGCCGGTGCCCGTGACGTGCGGCTTCTCCCCGCCGAAGACCTCCCGGGTGAGCAGCGTGACGATGTGGCGGATGGCCCCAACGTGGCCGTGGAAGAGGCCCGACTGGATGCTCTCGACCGTCGAGCGGCCGAGCACGGCCTCGGGCCTCGCGATCTCGACGCGCGGCAGCTTCGCCGTCCGGCTCGCCAGGGTCTCGGCCGAGACGCCCATTCCGGGCAGGATGACGCCGCCGAGGTAGTCCCCGTCCGCGGTGATGACGTCAAAGGTCGTCGCGGTGCCGCAGTCGACCACGATAAGGTTGCGCGCAGGCTGCCTGTGGGCGGCAGCGATCGCCCCGGCGATTCGGTCCGCCCCGACCTCGAGGGGATTGCGGTAACGGACCTTCAGGCCCGTCTTCACGCCCGCCTGCAGGACAAACGGCTCCCGCCTGAAGTACTGCTTGCTCGCTCCCCGCACCGGATGCAGCGCGGCGGGGACTACCGAGCACACGGCGACCCGGTCCACGGCGCAGGGGTCGACGTTGTTCTCCCTCAGGACGGCGACCAGGAATATCCCGAGCTCGTCGGTGGACCCGAGCGGCTGGGTCGACTTCCGGAACTGGCAGAGGAGCGTGTCGCCGACGAATACCCCGCCGTGGATCTGGGTGTTGCCGATGTCGAGGCAGAGGAGCATGGGGTTCCTAGGCCGGCGCCGTTGCCGGTGTTCCGGCGAGGGTGCTCTCGAGCGCGGCGGCGAGCTCCGGCCGCGTTGCGCAGCGCTCGGGCGGTCTTCCGTCGCGAAAGTGGATCGTGGCGGGAAACGCGTCCGGTCCCGCCCGCTCGGAGAGATCGTTCTGGACGACCACGTCGGCGCCGGAGCGCTCCATGAGCGAACGGACCTCCGAAATGCCGTCGGCCCGTTGCCCCCCCGAGGTCAGCTTGAAGGCCACGACTCTCACGGCGTCGTTATGGCTGCGAGCGCGAAGGCCGTCGACCAGTTTCGGTAGGGGCCTCAGGCGAAGGACGGGGGCCGACTCGGAATCGAGCTTACCCGCGCCGGGTCGGCGCCCCCCGCCTCCGTCCAGGATCTCCTCGACACCGAAGTCGCTCACGGCCGCGGCGTGCACCACGGCGTCAAAGCGCTCGGCGGAGAGGATTCGGCCCAGGGCGTCGTCAAGCTCGGCGAACGACAGGAAGGTCTCCTCGCGGCATCCCGCGGGACACGGCGCCGAACCGCGCGCCCGCAGAAGCACCACCTCGTGGCCGCAGGACGCCAGGTGCTCGGCAACCATGGCGCCGGTGTGGCCGCTGCTGGCATTCGTCAGGACGCGCACCCCGTCGATCGGCTCCGCCGTGCCGCCGCTTGTCACAAGCACCCGCAGGCGCCGGGCCGGGCGGGCGAGCGCCGCCTCGACAGCGGCGACAACGACAGGCGGCTCGGCCATTCGCCCCTCCCCAAGCTCGCCGCATGCCGTGCGCCCTTCGCCGACCGGGATGAAGTGAACGCCCCAGCGGAGCAGCTTGGCCACGGTCTCGCGCGTGGCGGGATGGCTCCACATCGCCGGGTTCATCGCCGGGGCGACCAGGAACGGCTTCGAGCGGTCGTGCGCCAGGAACAAGGCGCCCGTCAGATCGTCGGCAAGGCCGGCGGCGAACCGGCTGAGGGTGTGGGCGGTCGCCGGGCAGACAAGGACGGCGTCGGCCCAACGGGTCATCTGGATGTGCTCGAGGGCCGCACCCGGTTCGAAGAGGTCGGTGAGCACTCGCTCGCCGGTCAGGCCCTCGAGGGTCGCGGTCCCCACGAAGCGAAGCGCCGACTCGGTGGCGACGGCACGGACGTGATGGCCGCGCTGAACGAGGCGCGAGATCACGTCGCACGCCTTGTAGCCGGCAATGGAGCCGGTGAGGACGAAGGCGATGTTACGGCCGGACATTGTCGATGAGGCGGACCTCCTCCAGGCGGATGGCGGCCGAACGCACGCCCTCGCGGTCCTCCACGTAGTCCACCCCGAATCCGGCCCGGCCCAGGGCCGCCTGGGCCTCCGCGGGGCTGGGCGATTCGCGCAGGATGCGCGGGAAGGATGCCGCCCGCGCGCGGGCGGCGGGCGAGAGGCGGCGGTTGCGGGAGCTGAGCGCGAGGCCGTCGGGGTCGCGGACGGTGGGGCAGGGGATCACCTCGACCGGCAGGAAGAGGGCCTGGACCATGCCCTTCACAAGCTCGAGCTGCTGGCGGTCCTTCTCCCCGAAATAGGCGCGATGGGGGCGCACAAGGTTGAGAAGCTTCAGCACCACCGTGAGGACGCCGTCAAAGTGCCCCGGCCGGTGCGCGCCCTCGAGCGTCCGGCTGAAGTCGGATTCCGTCATCCGGTAGCGGAACCTGTCCGGGTAGATCTCGCTTGCCTCGGGGACAAGCACGTCGTCCGCCAGGCCGCCCGCGAAGGCGAGGTCGGCCTCCAGCGTGCGCGGATAGGCCGAAAGGTCCGCGGGGTTGTCGAACTGCGTTGGATTGACGAAGATGCTCATCACGACGCGTTCGTTCTCCGCACGGGCCCTCTCGAGAAGGGAGCGGTGGCCGGCGTGAAGGGCGCCCATCGTGGGCACGAAGCCAATGCGGAGCGGCGTCAGGTCCAGGGCGGCGCGCTCCGCAGTCCATGCGTGAACGGTCCTGAAGATGCGAGGCACGGCTAGAAGCCCTCCTCTTCCCGGGGGAACTCGCCGCGCCTGACGGCATCGGCGAACCGGGCGGCGCCGCTCCGCACAAGGGCGGCCCCGTCGGCGAACCGGCGGGCGAACCTCGGCTTGAAGTCGGGGTTGAGCCCGAGCATGTCGTGGAGGACGAGCACCTGGCCGTCGCACCCGGCGCCCGCACCGATGCCGATCGTTGGAATCGCCAGCATGGACGTGACGCTCGAGGCGAGGCCCTGCGGGATGCATTCGAGGACGAGGGCGAAGACGCCCGCCAGCTCGAGCGCGACGGCGTCTTCCTTGAGGCGGTCGGCGCCCTCCGCGTCCCGGGCCTGCACCTTGAAGCCGCCCATGCCGCGCACCCACTGCGGGGTGAGCCCGAGGTGCCCCATGACGGGGATACCCGACTCGACCAGGTGCCGGATCACGTGCGCGTGCCCCAATGCTCCCTCGATCTTCACGGCGTGGGCGCCCGCCCGCAGGAGCATCGACGCGCAGTCAAGGGCGTGCGCCTCGCCCTTTCGCGCGGCCAGGAACGGCATGTCGGAGACGATGAATTTCCCCGGGGCCCCGCGGGCCACCGCGCGGGTGTGCATCACCATGAGCTCGGGGGTGGCGCCAAGGGTGTCCTTCTCGCCGTGCACGACCATCATCGCGCTGTCGCCCACGAGGAGGCAGTCGACCGGCGCGTCGGCCAGCAGGCGGGCCGACCACGCGTCGTACGCGGTCACCATGACGAGCTTCGCGCCCGCGGCCTTCGCCGCGGCGAATCCGTCAATGCTGCCGACCAGGGAGACCGCGAGCGGGTCCGGGGATTTGAGAGCTGTCACACCGCCTCCGCAGCTTCCCATTCATGGAAAACCTGCGGACCGGCGAGGGTGGACGGGGGTGCTTTTCGCATGGCGATGAAGCCTCGTTGTCCGAAGGGCATGGGTGTTGTTCTTGAGCGTCCGGTCGCGATCGTGTTCGCGCTAGACGGGCGTACGGATCGTCCATAATCCCCGGTTGAGCAACACCAAATTTTGGGACGGAGCATTTCACTCGCCTCGCAGGGCTGGCGTCGGGTAGTCAAGTCACTCACGAGCGGATTCCCCTTGAAACGATTCAGCAGCGAGGCGCGCACTCTCCAGTGGCTTGACCGATGGGTCGGAGCGCCCGTCTGCGCGCTGCTCACGGCGGTGCGCCGCGTGGGGGATCTCCTCGGCGGGCGCCGCGGCGCCCGCGCGGTCCAAAGCATCCTGTTCCTCAAGCTGGCGGAGCAGGGTTCGACCGTGCTCGCGCACGAGGCGGTGCGCCGCGCGGTCGAGCGTGTCGGCAGGGGAAACGTCCACGCCCTGGTCTTCGAGGAGAACCGGTTCATCGTCGACCTGATTGGCCTGGTTCCCCCGGAGAACGTGTTCACCGTGCGCACGGGTTCCGCATGGGCGATGATGACGAGCGGGGTCCGCGTCCTGTCGTCGATCCGCGGCAGGCGCCTCGGCGCGTGCATCGACATGGAGTTCTTCTCGCGCTTCTCGGCGGCGATCGCCTACCTGAGCGGCGCGCGCACGCGGGTCGGCTTCCACGTGTATTTTGGCGAGGGGCCCTACCGGGGCGACCTGATGACGCACCGCGTCCTCTACAATCCCCACCTGCACACGAGCAGGACCTTCACGAGCCTCGTCCTCGCCCTGGACGGCGACCCGGAGGGATTCCCGACGTTTGGCGTGGTCCCTCCAGAGAGCCGGCCCCTTCCCCCCTTTGAGCCCGGGCCCGGGGAAAGGGCCGGGGTGGAGCGCATGCTCGCCGGGCTGGGGGTGCCGGCCGGAGCGCGGCTCGTGGTTCTGAACGCCAACGCGAGCGACCTGCTGCCCCTGCGCCGGTGGGACCCCGCGAACTACGGGGCCCTCGCCGCGCGCCTCACCGCCGAATTCCCGGAACTGTGGATCGGGTTCACCGGCTCGCCCGAGGAGGCCTCCCGAATCGAGGCGATCGCCGGAGCGGCGGGGTCCCCGAGGTGCGTCTGCCTTGCGGGCCGCACGACGCTCCGCCAGCTGCTGGTGCTGTTCGGCCTCGCCGAGGTCCTCGTCACGAACGACAGCGGCCCCGCGCACTTTGCGGCGCTCACGGCCATCGACGTCGTGGCGCTCTTCGGCCCCGAGACGCCGCTCCTGTTCGCGGCCCCTGGGCCGCGAAGCCATCCGATATGGGCCGGCATCGCCTGCAGCCCGTGCGTCAACGCCTTTAACAACCGCCAGACGGCCTGCACCGACAACGTGTGCATGAAGCGCATCACGGTGGAGCAGGTCCACGACACCGTGTGCCGGATCTACCGCTCGAGGATCGCGGGCGCCCGGGCGGAGGCATCCGCCTGAGCGCCGCCTCCCGCCGGCGTCAGATGGCGCCCCGGATCCGGAACGCCACCGCGTGCCTGGACGGAAGCTCGTCGGGAATTCCGATGGATAGGCCCGCCTGGTCCTGGGTCCACGCCAGTTTCCCGTCGTGGCCCACGAGCTCGACGCCCGTCACCCGGCCGACCCTGAGCGCCGTGTCGGTGGCGAGGGAGCGTATGACAGTGCGGAACTCCGGCTTTCCCATCACGAAGGCGTAGAGGACGTCCCCCTTGGTGGTGAACCGGACATCGTTCGCGTCGAGCGTCCGCCTCGACCCCTCGTTGAACGACTTGTCGGCCGGGCTGGGCGCCTGCACGGGGCTGCCTTCGCCAAATCTCTTCCACGGGCGCGACCCGTGGATACCCTCGCTGTTCACGGCCATCCACTGGGTGATCTCCTCGACCAGGTCCAGCTCCTCCCTGTCGGGAATCCCGCTCGCGGGAAGGGGGACGTTGAGCATCAGGTTCCCGTTCTTGCTCACGATGTCGACGAGCATGTCGACCACCATCTTGGTGGTCTTGTAGCGCATGCCCCGCTTGTAGTGCCAGTTGCCGATGCAGGTGTCCGTCTGCCAGGGCCTCGGCAGGATATCATCCAGGACGCCGCGCTCCTTATCGAGGACGCAGACGCCCTGCTCGCTGTCGCGCTCGCGCTTTGAGAAATACACCGCGTCGACCTTGCCCCCGTTGCGCCGGGCGCTCGTGTTGTAGAGGTGCGAGAGGACCGAATAGCCGTAGTCCTCGAAGGGAAGCGAGCCGTCGGAATAGAGTAGGTCGGGCTCGTGCTGGTCGATCAGGTCGGTGATGCGGTCATGCCAGTGGCGCTTCCACCAGTTGGGGATCTGGTCCTCGTTCCACGGCAGGTCGCCCCCCCACACCTCGTCCGAATCCACATAGAGTTCCTTCGACGCGGGATCCGCGCCGTCGTAAGGGACGCCGGCCAGCGGCCCGGTCTGGTCGGAGCCGTGCGCGACCGAGAACCACTTGTAGGTGATCCAGAGGTGCTCGCTTATGGCGAACCGCAGGCCCTCGTCCCGGACCGCCTTGCGCCAGGCCCCGACGATGTCGATGCCTGGCCCCATGTTGACGGCGTTCCAGCGGTTGTGCTTCGAGTTCCAGAGGTCGAAGTTGTCGTGGTGGACGCCCATCGTCATGAAGTACCTGGCCCCGGCCTTCTTATAGAGCTTGATCAGGTGCGCCGGGTCGAACTTCTCCGCCTTCCACAGGGGGATCGTGTCCTTGAACCCGAACTTCGACGGGTGCCCGTAGTGCTCGACGTGGTAGTCGTACTGCTCCGTGCCCTGGATGTACATCAGGCGGGCATACCAGTCGCCGTACTCGACCGCCGACTGGGGTCCCCAGTGGGCCCACATGCCGAACTTGGCGTCGCGAAACCAATCGGGCGCCTGATAGCCCTGGAGGGAGGCCCGGGTTCCCGCGAACGGGCCCTCGTCGGGCTTGATCCCGGGGGGCAGCTTCGACGAGGCGTCGGGGGCGGCCGCCGCGGAGGCGCCCCGCAGGCCAAACGCAGGAATCGCCCCGGCCATGACACCCAGGGCCTGCCGTCGTGTGAGGTTCATGGCGCGTGTCAGGAGCCGGGCTTCAGCCTGAAGAGCATCACGTCGTGCGCGTCCACGGTGGCCGTATGGGGCTCCAGCGCCGATCCCGAGGGCTTGCCCGTCCAGAGGTCGGTCACGTCGTAGTACTGCTCGGTGAGGAAGGAGAGCTCGTGCATGTCGAGCGTGAGCTTGGCCGGGGCGTCGCCGGTGTTGAGCACGCACACGGCCCAGTTCTTGTCCGAAAGCTCCTTCGCCCAGATCTCCTTGTCCTTGTCGACGCGGTACCTGAAGCCCTGGTGGCCCAGCTTGTCCTGGTCCACCGCGATCACGTCCTTGTTCGTCAGGATCGCCTGGATCTCCGGGGCCATGTGCCGCACGTCATTGCCGGCGATGAGCGGGGCGGCGAGCATGCACCAGAGGCTGAAATGTCCCCTCGACTCCGCGAGGGTCAGGCCCTTGGCGCCCACCTCGAGCATGTCCGGGTCGTTCCAGTGCCCGGGGCCCGCGTACTTCTCGAGGCCCACGTTCATGTCGAGGAGCGTCTTCCAGCCGTGCTCCCACTTGTTCTTGCCGCTGGCGACGTAGCCCGGCCCGATGTCGCCGGTGGTGCGCCAGAGGTGGCCGACGGGCTCGGCCCAGAGCCAGGGCTGGTTCTGTCCCCACTCGCACAGGCTGAAGACGATCGGTCGGCCGGCCGCGCGGATGGCGTCGCTCATGATCCGGTAGCTTTCCGGGCCGTTGGCCGTCCCGTGGTCGCACCAGTCGTACTTGAAGTAGTCGACCCCCCATCCCGCGTACTGGCGGGCGTCCTGGAACTCGTGGCCGCGCCCGCCGGGATAGCCTCCGCAGGTCGTCTTTCCGGCGCAGCCGTACATCCCGAACTTGAAGCCCTTGGAATGGAGGTAGTCGCCGAGGGCCCTCATGCCGCTCGGAAACTTGACGGGGTCCGCCACCAGCAGG
This sequence comes from uncultured Opitutaceae bacterium, assembly GCA_964419075.1. Lineage (GTDB taxonomy): Bacteria > Verrucomicrobiota > Verrucomicrobiia > Opitutales > Opitutaceae > Palsa-1447. Next base: position 20,842 of record CAYQOH010000012.1, read on the forward strand.
CCGTCCGCGTCGCGCTCCTTCTTCGCCCAGCAGTCGTCGACGACGACGTAGACGTAGCCTGCGTCGCGCATGCCGTTTGCGACCATCGCGTCGGCCGTCTCCTTGACCAGGGTCTCGTTGCAGTCGCCCGCAAAGGTGTTCCAGGTGTTCCATCCCATGGGAGGGGTGAGGGCCAGGCCCTCAAATTTCTGGGCGTGGGCCGCGGCCGTCGCCAGCGCGGCGCACGCTATTAGGCAGGGAATGCGATTCATCTAGGGTGGGGGTTGAGGGAAAACGGATCCGCTGCGGGATCGTGGGGTCCCGACTCTAGCGCGCGCCCAATCCAAGTCCAGTCCCGGCTTCCCTGGCTCAGGGAAGCCTAGCCTGAATCAGCTTGCTCGCCGCTGAGAAGTCGATGAGCGGCGCCTCCGGCCTCGCCTTGAGGGCGGCCATCACCTTGCCCATCTCCTTTCGGGACTGCGCCCCCGACTCCTTGATCGCCTCGGCGATCAGCGCCTCGAGCTGCGCCCCCCCGATCCCCTTGGGAAGGTACTTCTCGAGCAGGCGGATCTCCGCCTCGTTGGCCGCGACCAGGTCCGCCCGGCCGCCCTTCTCGAACTCGGTCTTCGCGTCGGCCAGGTTCTTGACCCCCTTGCGCACGGTGGCGACGACGAGGGCGTCGTCGATCGGCTTGGAGAGGTCCATGGAGGCGCGCTGGATGGCCGCGTCCGCGGTGCGCAGCGAGGTGGCGGTCGCCGTGTCGCGGGCCTTCATGGCGGTCACGATGTCGGCGCGCAGCGTTTCATAGAGGGTGGGCATGCCCGCATTGGGATGCAAATCCGGGGGTTTCGCAACCCGGCGCTTCAGCTCGCCTGCGCCCAGCGCTCGACGACACCGGGCAGCTCCCGGAGCGATGCGGCCGTGAAGAAACGCCCCTCGCTCTGGGGCGGCGTCTCGGCGCGCTCATGGCCCCAGGTGATCCGGTACGGCACGTGGACCCCGGACCCGCCGAGCGCGAGGACGGGCAGGATGTCGGACTTCACCGAATTGCCCACCATCAGGAAGGTCGCGGGGTCGATCCCGTGGCGCTGAAAGATCCGTTCGTAGGCCCGGGAATCCTTCTCCGAGACGATCTCGATGACGCCGAAGAGGCCGGCGATCCCGGACTTTGACAGCTTGCGCTCCTGGTCCCTCAGGTCCCCCTTGGTGATCAGGACCAGCCGGTACCGGGGCGCGAGGGCCTCGAGCACCTCGCGGGCGCCGTCCAGGAGCTCGACCGGATGGTTGAGCATCTCACGGCCGAGCGACAGGAGCTCGCGGACCTCCCCGGTGCTGATCTTGCCCTGCGTCAGCTCGATCGCGGTCTCGATCGACGACAGCATGAACCCCTTGATCCCGTAGCCGTAGAGCTCGAGGTTGCGCATCTCGGTCGCGAAGAGCGCCCGCTCGACCGTCGCGGAGTCGTGGTGCCGCGCGAGGAGCTCGTAGTAGCGCTCGTGGACCTTCTCGAAGATGTTCTCGTTGTGCCAGAGCGTGTCGTCGGCGTCGAAGCCTATGCAGAACTCATGGGCCATGGACGGAAGGGGCGGCGGCCCCGGGGTTCTTCCAGGCCGCCCCCGCGGGATAGGTGTAGGCCTCGAGGATCTCGGGCCTCATCGTCACGCCCGCGCCCGCCGCGGTGGGAACCTGGTAGCGGCCGTTGCGGACGACGCAGGGATCGATGAAGGGCTCGTGCAGGTGGTCCACGTGCTCGATCATCCTGCCGCCCATGGAGCCCGAGACGCAGATGAAGTCGAAGACCGACCCGTGCTGGGCGTATTCGCAGAGGCCCACCCCGCCGGCGTGCGGGCAGACCGGCACGCCGAACTTTGCGGCGAGCAGCAGCACCGCCACGACCTCGTTCACGCCTCCCAGGCGGCACGGGTCGAGCTGGCAGAACGACAGCGCGCTGGTCTGGAACAGCTGCTTGAAGACCACCCGGTTCTGGCAGTGCTCGCCGGTGGCAACCCCTATGGCCAGCGGCCCGAGGGCGGCCGCTATCGTCGCATGGCCCAGCACGTCGTCGGGGCTCGTGGGCTCCTCTATCCAGAGCGGGCGCAGGTGGGCGAGCCCCCGGACCCAGTCGATTGCCTGGTGGACGTCCCAGCTCTGGTTTGCGTCGATCATGAGCGCCCGCTCGCTTCCGATCTCGGACCTCACGAGCGTGCAGCGCCGAAGGTCGTCCTCGAAGTCGGCTCCCACCTTCACCTTGAAGCTCGTCCAGCCCGCGGCGAGCGCCTCCCTGCAGCGCCGGCGGATCTTGTCGTCGGAATACCCGAGCCATCCTGCCGAGGCGGTGTAGGCGGGGTATCCTGAGGCGCGCACCACGGCCTCCCGTTCCGCGCGCGTCGGCGCCAGCCTCTCGAGCATGCCGAGCGCCTCGCCTGGGCCGAGGGCATCGGTCAGGTAGCGCCAGTCGACAAGCTCCACAATCTGCGCCGGAGTCAGGTCGCTCAGGAGCTTCCAGAGCGGCTTCCGTTCGATCTTTGCCCTCAGGTCCCAGAGCGCGTTCACGACGGCGGCGGTGGCCAGGTGGATCGCACCCTTTTCCGGCCCGATCCAGCGCAGCTGGCTGTCGCCGGTCAGATGGCTCCAGAAGGCGCCCGGGGCGCCGGTGAACGCCGCGAGCGGCTGGCCAACGACGAGCGGGCGCAGCGCGTCGACCGCGGCCACGACGACCTCGGTGCCGCGCCCCATGGTGACGGTGAGGCCGTGCCCCTCGATGCCGTCGGGCCGGTCCGTCCTGATGATCACATAGGCCGCGGAGTAGTCCGGGTCCGGGTTCATCGCGTCGGAGCCGTCCCGTTCGAGGGACGTCCCGAAGCGGATGTCGCGGACCTCAAGCGCGGTGATCGTGTGCATGGGGCTGCGTTGCGGGGCTCCGGCCGCCGTCGATCCTCAAAGGGGTCCTTCCATCGATTCTGTGCATCCGGGGGCCGGTCGCTCAGGACGCGGCGAGGCGGTACACCCGCGCGGCGGTCCCGCCGAAGACAGCGGCCTGGCCGGGGGCGGGGAGGTGGGCGAACAGCGCACGGGCCATCGTGAGCCAGGTTGGGTAGGGGGACGCGAGTTTGATCACGGGCCAGTCGCTTCCGTAGAGGAGGCGCGTGGGGCCGAAGGTCTCAAGCAGATGGCTGATGGTGGGGACGAATCGCTCGGGATCAAGCGCCGCGGTTCCCGCCTCGGTGACGAGGCCCGAGACCTTGCAGGCGACGTTGGGGCACTCGGCCAGCTGGGCGATGTGCCTGCGCCAAGGGTCGAGCACGTTCGAGCGAAGGTCGGGCTTGCCCGCATGGTCGAGGACGAGCGAAGTCCCCGGGCAGAGCCTCGCGAGCTCGACGACGGCTGAGAGCTGCGGGTGGCGCACGCATAGGTCGAAGGAGAGACCGAGTTCCCCGCAGCGGCGCACGCCCTCCAGGAACGCGGGGGTCAGGCAGAAACCCGGGTCGGGCTCCCCCTGGATCAGGTGGCGCACCCCCCGCACGAGCGGCCTCGAGCGCAGGGCGTCCAGCGCCATGGCGGTGCCCGGGCCGGCGTCCATCGGCGCGAACGCCACGATTCCCGAGATCTGCGGCGTATGAGCGGCGAGGGATTCGACCCATCCGACCTCGTCCATGGCCGAACCCCGCTCGCAGTCGGCCTGCACGAACACGATCCTCGACGGGGGGGAGCCGGCCGCCTCGCGCATCAGGTCGCCGGGTCCGTGGGGACCGGCGATTTCGGGGAAGGCCGAAAGCCACGGGTAGCGCCGCAGTGACGCGTCCCAGAAGTGGACATGGGAATCCGTGAATCCCGGGCCCATCGTCAATCGGTGTGGAACACTTCCTCCATCCGCGCCCACCATTCGCCCGGCGCCCGGTTCGGCAGCGGGTCCTGCATGGGCTCCATGACGGCCCACCAGCGGCGCGTCTCCAGGTCGGCCGCCATCAGCTTCATGTCGGCCTCGAAGTCGTCACCCCAGTACTCGAAATAGGAGAATAGCCAGCCGTCCCTGTGGTAGATCGAGTAGTTCCTGATCTGCGAGGCCGAGATGCGCGCCAGCACCCCCGGCCACACGGCGGCGTGGTGCCGCTTGTAGTCCTCGAATCGCTCGGGCTTAACGCGGAGGACCATGCCGTAACGTCGGGGCGTGCGTGAGGATTTCATGGGGGGATGGAGATGGGGTCCTTGTCGCCAAGGATATGGCTGGCCCCCGGTGGACGGAGCACGGGGTCGTCGGCGAAACGGGAGAACCCTAGCAAGCCCTGGCCCCCATGGCAACAGGGCTCCCGAGGATTCCATCGCCATGGACGGCGGGGGGGGGGGCGGCCGTCGGTCCCCCTCTTATCGGCCACCGGGTTCGGTCCACGCCCCGTCGGCCAGCTTCCAGCCGCCGCCGAGCGCCCTATAGAGGCGCACCACGACCGTGTACTGGTTGCGCCGCGTCTGCTCGAGCGCGACCTCGGCGGGGAAGAGCTGCTGCTGCGCCTGAATCACCTCAAGGTAGCTGGCCTTTCCCGCGGCGTAGCGCTGGGTTGCGAGCGCCACGGCCTCCGCGTACGCGGCGACCGCGAGCTCCTGCTGCTCACGGATTTCGGCGAGCCGCTGGCGGCTGGCGAGCGCGTCGGCCACGTCGCGAAAAGCGTTCAGGGCCGCCTGCTGGTACTGGAGCTTGGCGACCTCCCAGGCGGCCTTCGCCTGCTCATACTGGCCGTGGAGTCCGCCGCCTTGGAACAGGGGGCCCGTTGCCTGGGCACCAATCGACCAGAGTCCTGCGCTGCGCGAGGTGATTCGGTCGAGCTGCGGGCTCACCGCGCCCAGGACGGCGCTCAGGCCGATGCGCGGCAGGAAGCCGCCGACCGTGACGCCGATGCCCGCGTTGGCCGCCCGGGCCGCGTATTCCGCCTCGCGGACATCCGGGCGGCGCTCGAGCAGGGCGGAGGGCAGGCCCGCGGGCACATCGGGTGGCGCGTCCTGGTCCGGGAGTCGGGCTCCTCGCGCCACGGGGCCCGGGTTGGCGCCCACCAGCACGCGGATCTGGTTCTCCTTGGCCGCGATCTGCATCTCCAACTCGGGGATTCGTGCAGCGCTCGTCGCCCGCGCCGCCTCGGCGCTCGCCGTGTCGAGGCGCGACGCCACTCCGCCCTCGAGCTGGCGCTTGAAGAGCTTGAGGCTCTCGCCGAACGAATCCGTGGCGCTCCGGGCGATGGCGAGCTCCTCGTCAAGCTCGAGCAGCTCGTAATAGGCCGTCGCGACGTCGCTCACGAGGCTGAGCAGGACGCCCCGGCGTCCCTCCTCGGTCTCGAGGTACTGCGCCTGCGCGGCCTCGTCCAGGCGCCGGACCCTGCCCCAGAGGTCGAGTTCCCACGCGGCCCCCAGGTACCCGTCGAAGCCGCTGGACGTGGATGCGGTGGAGGAGGGAAAGGGGTTCCCCAGCACGGCGTTGCGGCCCCGGTCGGCGTTCGCCGCGTAGCCCAACCCCGGGAACCTCTGCCCGTGGACCTCGGCCGCGATTGCGCGTGCCTCGACCACGCGTGCCGCCGCGATGCGGGCGTCGTAGCCGTTCACAAGGGCCGACTGGACGAGCTCCTTTAGCCGGGGGTCCCTGTAGACGTCCCACCATGCGAGGTCGGCCTCGGACCGGTCTCCCTCCGCGGCCTGCCCGCGGAAAAGGGCCGGCGCCCCGGCGTCCGGCCGATTGAAGTTCGGCCCGACCGCGCATCCCGCGAGAAGCAGGGACGCCAGGAGCGGCCAGGACCGCATCGGTGGCTTCGCGCGCATCGTCAATGCTCCTTTCCGTCCGGCCTGCGCTCGCCGAAGCGGAATTCGGGGTGTTCGGCGACCGGATGGAGCGCGGTCGCGCGCGCGCTGTGGGGCAGTCCCTTGGTGGCCCATCGCTCGATCACGTAGAAGGTGACGGGAATCAGGAAGATCGCCAGGCCGCTGGCGGCGAGCATGCCGCCGATCACGGTGGTCCCCATAACCTTGCGCGCGACGGCGCCCGAGCCGCTCGCGAGCCATAGGGGCACGCAGCCGAAGATGAACGCGAAGGACGTCATGAGGATCGGCCGCAGCCGGACCTTCGCGCCCTGGAGCGCCGCGTCGAGCAGGGGGACCCCCTGCTCGTAGCGGGTGCGGGCGAACTCGACGATGAGGATGGCGTTCTTGGCGGAGAGACCGATCAGCATGATCAGGCCGATCTGGGCGAACACATTGTTCTCCATGTGCCTGGCGAAGAGGGTGAGGTAGGCCCCGAAGACCGCGACCGGCACCCCGAGCAGGACGCTAAACGGCAGCGACCAGCTCTCGTAGAGGGCCGCAAGGATCA
>CAYQOH010000013.1:0-25757 GCA_964419075.1 uncultured Opitutaceae bacterium
GGCCTCGGCTGCCCCGCCCTCCTCTACCTGGCCGCCGCGGGCGTCGGGCGGATCGTGATCGTCGACCCGGACTCGGTCGACACCTCGAACCTCCAGCGCCAGGTTCTCTACGTGAGCGGCGACCGGGGCGCGAACAAGGCGGAGACCGCCGCCCGCAGGCTGCGGGCGCTCAACCCGCTCGTCCGGATCGACGCGCACCCGGTGCGCTTCGAGCGCTCGAACGCGCTCGACCTCGTGCGCTCGTGCGACCTGGTCGTCGACGGCTCGGACAACTTCCCCACCCGCTACCTGGTCAACGACGCCTGCGTGATCGCCGGCCGGCCCTTTGTCTACGGGGCGATCCAGGGGTTCGAGGGGCACGTGAGCGTGTTCAACTGGAGGGGCGGCCCGACGTACCGCTGCCTCTTCCCCGAGCCGCCCGAGCCGGGAACCGTGCCCAACTGCGCCGAGGCCGGCGTCCTCGGGGCGGTGACCGGGCTCATCGGGGCCGCGCAGGCGTGCGAGGCGATCAAGGTCCTCTCGGGGGTCGGCGAGCCCCTCGCGGGCAGGCTCCTCGTCCTCAACGCGCTCACCATGGCCTCGACGATCGTGGGCCTCAAGGCCGACCCGAAGGCCCGCGCGGTCACGGAGCTCCCCCCGGAGGGCTACGGCGAGGTCTGCGAGGCGCCCGCCGGCCCCGACGAGATCGGGAGCGACGAGCTCAGGCGCCTGATGAGCGGGGGCGCGCCGCTCCAGCTTCTCGACGTGCGCGAGGCGTGGGAGCGCGCGCTGGCGTCGATCGAGCCCTCGGCTCACCTGCCCCTCGGGCGCCTGGAGACGAGCTCCGCGTCGGACCTGGCCCCGCTTGATCCCTCGGTCCCGACGGTCGTGTACTGCGCCGGCGGGGTCAGGAGCCTTCGCGGCATCCGGATCCTGCGCGAGCGCCACGGCTTCCGGTCGGCCCTGAGCCTGCGCGGCGGGATCGCGGCCTGGATGCGATGAACGCCCCCTTCTGTGTCCTGACGATTGCCGGCTCCGACAGCGGCGGGGGCGCGGGAATCCAGTCGGACCAGCGCACGATCCGCGCGATGGGCGGCCACGCGCTCACCGCGGTCACCGCCGTCACGGCGCAGGACACGCGGCGCATCCTCGCCTGGAAGCCGGTGCCCGACACGCTGATTCGCGCCCAGGTCGAGTCCGCGATGGGCGGCTTCGCCGTCGCCGCGGTGAAGACGGGGCTCCTGCCCGGGCCGGGCGCGGTCCGCGCGGTCGCGGCGGCGCTCCGGCGCTTCCCGCCCGTGCCGCTCGTCATCGACCCGGTCCTCTCGTCCTCAAGCGGCACCCGCTTCCTGTCGGACGCGGGGGTCCGGGCGCTCCGGACGGCTCTCGTGCCCCTCGCCTCGCTCGTCACCCCGAACTGGGACGAGGCCTCCGCCCTCACCGGCCTGCAGATCCGCACGCACGCGCAGGCCAAGGCCGCGGCCGTGCGCCTCGCCGCGGACTGCGGGCGGCCCTTCCTCGTGAAGGGGGGCCACGGATTCGGCAGGTTCTGCCGCGACTGCCTCGCGCTGCCCGGCGGGAGCGCCGTGTGGTATGAGTGCGCGCGCATCGCCACCGTCAACACCCACGGCACCGGCTGCGTGCTCTCCGCCGCGATCGCGTGCTGGCTCGGGCGGGGCGCCGGCCTTGCGGATTCGGTCAGGCTCGCCCATGCCTTCCTGCAGCGGGCGCTGGTTCGCGGCCGCGGGCTCGACTGGGGCGAGGGCCACGGCCCCGCCTTCTACGGGGCCCGCTAGCGCGGCCGGCCCGGCCCACCCCCCACCCATGACCACACGGAGCCTGCTCGTCGCCTCGGGAATCGCCCTCCTGGCAAGCCCGCTTCGCGCGGTCGACAAGGTCCCGGACTTCGAGATCACGGACCGATATGTCACCGGGCCGACCATGCTCCTGCGCGCGGGGGCCGACGGCGAGCTCAAGGAGATCTGGTCGGGGATGGATGCGGCGCGCATGCGCCATGTGCCGCTCTTCCTGGAGGCGTCGATCTTCGGCCAGGTGCGCGGCGAGAGCGGCTGGCAGGACCTTCGCTCGCTCAGCTACCACCACGCCGGCACCCGCCCCGGCTTCATCCGCCTCAGGTCCGACAACGGCCTCGTCTCGATCGAGATCACCTCGAGAAGCGACCAGGGCCTGGCGCCCATCTTCGTGCGGTACGCCTTCGCGGCACCGGTCGACCTGCGGCTCACCGCCCGGTTCAAGTACCCGCAGTTCACCCGGCGCTTCCGCAGCGAGGACGCCAGCGGCCTCGAGGAGTTCACGACCCTCTGGAGGGGCGAGAACGCCGTGCTGACGACGACCCAGGGGCCCGTGCTGGACCTGGCGACCCTCCCCTTGGGCCGGACGCTCTCGGTGGACGCGGGCGGATTTACCAAGGAGATCGACTCCGCGCGGGAGGTGGTGCTCTGCGTCGACGCCACGGAGTCGGCGCTCGCCCACCCGGTGCCCGGGTCGTTTGTGAGGGACTGGTCGAACCACCTCGGCGGCTACGCTCAGGACGATGCTGCGGCCGCCGCGGGCCGGATATCTCTCGAGTCCGACGACCCGAAGCTCGACCGCCTGTTCGAATGCTCGGTCGACGCCATCGAGTCCCATCAGTTCGCGTCGGGGGACGTCATGGCCGACCTGTTCTTCTACCGGGACTCCTGGCTGCGGGACGGCACCTACACGATGATCGGCCTCTCGCTCGCGGGGGATTACGACGCGGTCGGGCGCTACTTCGCCTTCTGGAACGCCCAGCGCGACTTCTCGGTCGGCGGCGAGCGGGAGGCCCAGCAGCCGGCGATCGGCATCACCGGGATGTGGTTCTATTCGCTGCTCAGGCCCGACGGCCGGGCCTTCCTCGAGACCGTCTGGCCGTACGTGAGCTACTACGCGGACTACTACCGTGGGAGGGTTGAACGGGAGGGGATGCTCAACCTCGCCGAGGAATGGATCTGCTTCATCCCAGCCCCCTCGACGTGGCCCAACGCCGAGGTCCACAGCGGGCTCAGGGCCGCGGCAAAGATCGCCGCGAAACTCGGTCACGAGGCCGAGGCCCGCAGGTGGAACGAGGCGGCGGACCGCCTTAGGGCCCGGTTCTCCGAGCTTGCCTACGACGCCGGGAAAGGCCGCTTGATCCCGATGGCCGGGCCCGCGGGCCAGTCGTTCGCCGACCCCGAGTACCCGAAGGCCGAGAGCCGCAACGGGCCCCTTCGCGACGACCGGGTGGACTCGGGGATGCTCATCATCCCCCGGCTTGAGGTCTTCGGGAGGAACCAGGCCGTCCTCTCCGTGGACGACCCCCGGTTCGCCTCGACCCACGCCCAGATCATGAGGGACCTGGAGAACCCCGACCACTCCATCTTCCGCTTCGGGCCGAACCCCTCGAGCCCGCACGCCCCGGCGGGTGAGCTCGACACGTGGCCCATCAACACGGCGTGGGCCGCGCAGGACGAGTGGCTTCTCGGCAGGACCGACCTCGCGTGGCGGTACCTGCTCTCCGGGATCGTGAACAAGCGCAGCGTCGACATGGAGGCCCGCAACTTCTACCTCCCGGAGTTCTGGGACCGGAAGGGCGTGCCCGACAAGCCGCTGATCGTGTGGTCCCACGGCGACTTTGTGACCTCGGTGATCCTCCTGTTCCTCGGCGTTGACCTGGAGCCCGAGGGCGCCGACCTCGGATTGGCACCCAGCCTGCCCCCGGGGATGAACCACGCCCGGATCGACCGGTTCCGCTTCCGCGACTGGCACCTCGGCATCGAGCTCGCCCGCAGGGACGGGCGGGTCGAGGCCAGGGTCGCGTCAACCGACGCGCCGGACGCCTCGAGGATGCTGGCCATCCGCCTTCCTACGGGGGCCGTGGTCCGGCTGGGCGCGGGACGGGAAGCCCGCTTCACGGTCGACCCGCGGGACTACTATGCCCAGTTCGGCAGGTGCCGGAACGCCGCGGCGCGCGCCTCGATCACCTCGAGGGTGCTCGCGGGCGGGCAGCCTGGCCTCGATCCCGCGGCGATGACCCTGCCCGAGCAGGAGCGCCTCATGGTGGACCTCGAGACCTCCTACGCGCCCGCAAACCAGTAGGGGATGCGGCCCCGCGCCTTTAGGTCACGGAAGCTCGTAGACCTCAGCCAGGGCGACGCCCGTGGTGCCGTCCACCCCGGTGATCTGCATCGTGTAGGCGCCCGGCTGTAAATTGACGACGAGGGCGCAGTCGGCGCTGCCCGGGACAAAAGCGAACGCCCCGACCGACGCCGCGACGCTCGCAATCTGCTCCGGGGTCGGGGTCGTGTTCGTGCCCCAGCCCGTGTTGGCGTCAAACATGCGTCCGTTCGACTGGGCCGTCAGCGAGAGGCTCGGCTGGGCAAGCGCCCCGGAAACCCCGAAGTCCGCGAGGCTCGGGCCGTCGGCCCGGATGAGCAGCGTCTCGCCACCCGTGCCCCCGATCACGATGCCGGGGATAAGGATGTTCCCGCCTGTTCCCACCTGGGCCCGCGTCGCGATGTTCACGAGCCGCGCCGTCCCGGTGTGGGAAACCTCGTAGATCTCGGCCAGCGCCACGCCGGTCGTGTTGCCGACCCCCGAGACCTGCACCGTGTAGGCGCCCGGCGGCAGGCTGACCAGCACGGCGCTGTCCGCGCTGCCGCTCGCAAGGGCGAAGGCGCCCACCTGGGACGCGAGGCTCGCAATCTGGGCCGCGTTTGAGTTCGCGCCCCAGCCGGTGTTCGTGGCCAGCGTGGCGCCCGTCGACTGGGCGGTCACCGTGAGGCTCGGCTCGGCAAGGACGCCCGAGACGCCAAACGCGGCCAGCGCGGGCCCGTCGGCGCGGATCAGGAGCGTCTCGGTGCCGCCGCCGCCGATCACGAAGCCGGGGATCACGATGTTCCCGCCGGTCCCCACCAGGGCTCGCGTCGAGATATTGACCAGCCGTGCGGCCGCCGGGCTCGCCGCGGCGACGTCGATCACGGCCGGGGTGCTGGTGACGCTGCCCGTGGCGCCGGTGACGGTAACCGTGTAGCTGCCGGCATCCGAGGCCGCCGCGGAGGCGACCGCGTACGTCGAGCCCGTGGCCCCCGGGATCGGCGACCCGTTCAGGATCCACTGGTAGGTGAGGGCGCCCGGCCCGGTGGCGCCCACCGAGAGCGTGAACGCCCCACCGGGCGCGACCGTCTGCGGCAGCGGCTGTGCGGTGATGGCAAGCGCCGTGGACGCAGCCCGGCCGAGCCTTCGTTCGCCGGCCTGGTACATCGGCCAGTCGGACGCCGCCGGCCCCGCCCCGATGTCAAACGCGTAAACCTTGTGGTCATTGCTGCCAAAATAGAGCGCCGTCCCCGAGATGACGGGTGACGACCTGATCCAGTCGGCCGACGCGTAGCTGCGCACCAGCGACCCGCCGGAGCTGACCGCGTACAGGTTGTGGTCGTAGCATCCGACATAGACGACGCCGTTAGAATCAACCGCCGGGGCGCTCGCCCTCACCTGGGTCCCCAAGGGATACCTCCAGAGGAGCGCGCCGCTCGCCGCCGAGAGCGCGTAGAGGTTCCCATCGTAGCCGCCGAAGTAGACGGCGCCGTTCGCGAGCGCCGGCGCCGAGGTGACGCCGTTTCCGACCGCGTAGCTCCACCGCAGGCCGCCCGCCGGGTCGACCGAGTAGAAATTCCCGCTCAGCGTCCCGAAATAGAGGTTTCCCGAGGCGTCGATCGCCGCCGCGGTGAAGATCTGCTCGCCCTCGACGGGCGTCGAGAATGTCCACTTGGGGGTCCCGTCCGGGTTGAGCGCCACGAGCAGCCCGCCGTCGGTGCCGATGTAGAGGGTCCCGTCTGGGGCGACGGTCGGGGCGGCGTAAGAGACGCCGGAGACCGGGGCGGTCCACTTGAGCGACCCGTCGGGATTGAGCGCGTACACCAGCGCGTCGTTGTCGTGCAGGTAGAGGGTCCCGTCCAAGGCAAGCGCCGGCGATGAGGAGAGCCCGTTGTTCAGTCCCGAGGCGACGGACGGTGCCGGCACGGCGTACGTCCACTTCAGCGTGCCGTCCGGGTTGAACGCGTATACGTTGCCGTCCGCGTTGCCGGCGTAGATCGTCCCGTCCGGAGCGATGGCGGCCGAGCTCGTGTCGAATGCTCCCCCGGCGGCATGGCTCCACTTCAGGTTCCCGCCCGTATCGAACGCGTACAGGGAGTTGTCATTGCTGCCGACGTAGACGGTCCCGTCGGGCCCGACCGCCGGCGAGCAGGTCACCGCGTCGGCGGTCGCCGCCTGCCACATCGAGTCGTCGAGCGAGAGCGTGAACTGCCCGACGTCGCCCGAGCTCACCCCGTCGACCTGGATCAGGTAGGTGGTGCCCGCGGCCGCGGTGAACGTGCAGAGGCATTCGCTGACCTTGGTCGTCGCGCCCGCAGGAGCCGAGCCCTGCGCGGAGCCGATGAGGGACGAGCTGCCGGGCGAGGTCCCCGCGTAGACGGCGGCCTCGACCGCGAAGTCGTAGCTGTAGGCCGACACCTGCTCCCTGCCGGACTTGGGCGCCGTCCAGGAGTACCAGAGCGAGTGTCCGCCGGAGTTGCCGAGGATCCTGGGATTGCCGCCCGCCGCGTTCACGTTCGCATCCAGCAGGGACGCGCTCGGCCCCCTCAGCACCAGCGGCGCCTCCGGCGAGACGTTGTCCGGGGTCGTGTTGATGGCCAGGATCGTCTGGCCGCTCGCCCCGCCCTGGCCCTGCACGTTGATCTGGTAGGTCGTCCCGGCGGCGGCGTGAAAGCTCATCTCGCTGTACGGCATCGTCCCGCCCCCCTCCAGCGGCTCCATTGCGTAGCTGGCGCTGCTTTGCACCAGCGAGAGCGAGCCCAGGGAGCCGCCCGTGTACACCGCCAGCAGCGTCGGGTAGGTGCTTCCCCCGGGAAACGCGCCCCCGGAAGTCCCGCTTGTGTCGATCTCCACCGTGGCGTCCTCGGGGGCGGTCCACTGCCACCAGAGCGAGTGCGAGCCGGACGCGCCCGCGATCTGCGGGGTGCCCGGCTCGAGGGCCGCGGGCGAGTCCGCGTTGTTGGAGCGGGTTTGGGGATCGAGGCCCGCAAGGACCGTGCGGCCCGCAAAGGTCGCGTTCGGCGGCGTGTTGGCCGCCGTCGTGAGCGCGTTGGCGAGGTCGAGGCGCCCCCCGGTCTGGGCCCTGCCCGCAAGCGCGGCGATCCTGTCGGCGCCGTTCAGGATCCGGTTGATCGTCTGCCGGTAGGTGTCCGCGGGGTAGCGCGCCCGCAGGAGCGCCACCGCGCCCGTGACGAAGGGCGTCGCCATCGACGTGCCGCTCAGCTCCCCGTAGGCCGAGGTGCCCGAATTGACGGTGGAGAGGATGCTCTCGCCCGGGGCGAAGATCTCGACCGAGCCCGAACCGTAGTTCGTGAAGGTGGCCGGACCGTCGCGGTTGTCGGTCGCCCCGACGCTGATGATGTTGTCAAGCGGGTAGGCCGCGGGGAAGAACCCGGTGAGGTCGGTGTTCTCCGCGTTGTTGCCGGCCCCGCAGACGAAGATGATGCCGGCCTTTCCGGCGGCCTGGATCGCGTCCATCTCGGCCTGCGAGAAGGTCGTCTGCCCGAAGCTCGCGTTGACGACGCTGACCTTGTGCGCGATCGCATACTCGATGCAGGGGAGTTCGTCGGAGAGCGTGCCCTCGCCCGAGCTGCCGAGGAACCTGAGCTCCATCAGCTGCACCTTCCAGGCGACCCCGCAGACTCCGATGCCGTTGTTGCCGACGGCCCCCACGATGCCCGAGACGTGCGTCCCGTGGCCCGAGCTGCTGTCGTCGGTGGGCGTCCCCGTGTGCGCCACGCCGTTGAGTCCGTTGAGCGCGTCGGCCTCCTGTATCGACCCGGATCCGGCGGTGCCGTCGCTGTAGGCCTTGGTCGTCCCGGGAGACGGGTTGACCCACAGGTTGGCGGCGAGGTCCTGGTGCGTGGTGAGGGCCCCGGAATCAAGGATCCCCACGACAATGCCCGGGGCGCCCGTCGCCGTCCCCCAGGCCGCCTCGGCGTTGATGTCTGCGCCCGCGAGACCCCCGCTTGCGCCCGTGTTGTTGAGCGCCCACTGCTTCGCGAACTGCGGGTCGTTGGGAACGACGGCCGTGGCCCTGCGGATGTAGTCGGGCTCGACGTACTCGTACCTGCCCGTCGCCCTCAGTCTCGCCACGGCGGCGGGCACCGTGTCTCCCGCGGCCAGGCCCAGGACGGCGACATTGCCGAAGCGGGAGAACCGGGCGCGCAGGCTCAGGCCCTCGGCGCGCTCAGCCTGATCGATCGCGGGGAGCGCCACGTCTCTCGGCCTTGCGAGCACGCGCCCGTCGCGGTACCCTTGGGCGAGTTCCCGGGCGCTCGGGCCATCCCCTCGGCGGACGGGCTCCGCCCCGGCGCCCGCGCACGCAAAGGCGGCGGCAAGCACAAGGGCGCGGCGCAGCGCTCCCGCATTGCGGGCGAATCCACGCTTCGAATTCCTGGAGGGGAACTTCACGGGCGGCTCAATCACGACACCTGACGGGCGGCCAGGTGCCATAGTTTCAGGGCAGGTTGTCCCGCAATCCCAGATTCGCGCGGGGGAAGCCGCGGCGGGCTCACGTCTCCTGCCTAAGGGCTTCAAGCGGAGGGTGATCGGCCACTCCGCGCCCCGCCATGAAACCGGTTGCGACCGCGAGCAAGGAGACCACGACGACCGCGGCGGCAATCTGCCCGGCTGGCATCGCGGCCGGCACGTGGAACACGTACCGGGCCAGGAGCCCGTTGCCCGCCATCGCGAGCAGCCCGCCGACAACGGCCGCCTGAATCCCAAGCACCGCATATTCAAACAGCTCGATGAGGGCCAGCTGCCGCCGCGTGGCCCCAAGGGTGCGAAGGAGCACCGTCTCGCGGATCCTCTGGTGGCGGCCCGTCAGGATCGCCCCGGCAAGGACGATGAGCCCCGTGGCGACGGTGAAGAGCGCCATGAACTCAATCGCAAACGCAACCTTTGAGAATATCCCGTCCAGCGTCTGCACGACCAGCGAGAGGTCGATCGCCGTCACGTTCGGGAACAGGTCGACCACCGCCCGCTGCACCCGCGCCGAATCCGCAGGCGAGCCCGCGTGCGCCGCCGCGAGGTAGGTCTTCGGGGCCCCCTCGAGGACTCCCTCCGGGAAGACGACAAAGAAGTTGGGCTCGAGCCGGCGCCACTCCACGGCGCGGATGCTGCTGACGCGCGTGCGGACGGGAAGCCCCTGCACGTCCCAGTCGACCTCGTCCCCGAGGTGAAGCTGCATGTCGCGCGCAAGGCCCTCCTCGACGGAGATCGGGACGAGGCCCCCGCCAGCATCGAAGCGGCCGGTGAAGGCCCCCTGCACGACCTTCTCGGTCGCCGAGAGCCGCCCCCGGAAGGTCGACCGGTACTCGCGTCTGAGCCCCCAAGCGGCCACGTGGGCCCCCTTCTCGCGAAGGGCCTCCTCGACGCTTTTCCCACGCAGCGAGGCGATCCTCATGGTCACGATCGGGGCCCGCTCGGCGATCGGGGATCCCGCGGCAGCGGCTGCCGCCTCGAGCGGCCCGATCTGGTCGTCCTGGATGTCAAAGAAGATGAGGTTTGGCCGGCCCATCGCGTCCGCACCCTGGACCTCGCGCAGCAGCGTGGTGCGGGCAAGGAAGAGCGTGAGGACGAGAAACGTGCCGAGTCCGAGCGAGACCAGCAGGAGGACCGTCCGGTTGTTGGGCCTGTGGAGGTTGGCGACGCCCTGGCGCAGGACATAGGGCAGCCGTTTCGGCACGAAGCGGCGGGCCGTCCAGGACACGGCGTGGCCAAGCCCGGCGAGGACGAGGAACCCGAGGCCGAGCATGCTCGCAAACCCCAGGCCGACCGTAAGCGCCCCCGTCTGCCACACGGCGAAACCCGCCACCGCGGCCGCGATCGCGACCGCGATCGCCACGCGCCACGGATCGGGCGCCACGGCCGCTCGCTCGGCGACCGCGGAGCGCAGGGCGGCGAGCGGCGGGACCCGGCGCACGGAAATGAGGGGCAGGAGCGAGAACAGCAGGCAGATGACGATCCCCGCGCCCATCCCCCGGGCGAGCGCGGGCCACGAGACGAAGAAGTCGATGTCAACCGGAAGGACCCCCTTTACCAGAGCCGGCAGGGCCGTCTGGACCGCAACGCCGAGCGCCGCCCCGACGCAGGCACCGGCAACACCCAGCGCGAACCCCTGCACCAGGTAGACGGCGAAGCTCTGGCCCGCGCTCGCGCCGAGGCAGCGCAGGACGGCCACCGTCGTGATCTTTTCTCGGATGTAGGCGTGGAGCGCGCTCGCCACGCCGATCCCGCCGAGGACGAGCGCCACGAACCCGACCAGGCTGAGGAAGCCGTCCAGGTGCTCGATCGCCTGGCCCAGGTTGCGCTTGCGCTCGGCCACGGTCTCGAACGAGAGGCGCAGCTGCGAGAACCGGTCCTTCATGTCGCGCACGATCGCGTCGGCGTCGCGGCCCGGGGGCAGCTTGACCATCGCCCGGAAGCGGGCGAGCGCCTCGGGACCGGAGAGCCCGGTGGCGGCGAGCGCGCTCATCGGGAGGTAGGCGCGCGGGGCCATCATCGCGACGCCCGGGGACTCCCCCGCCACCTTCCGGAGCGAGCCCGCCACCCGAAATGTCGTCCTGCCAAGCCTCACGCTGTCGCCGGGCGCGAGGCCGAACTGCGCCAGGAGCGTCGGCTCGAGGATCACCTCCGGCTTGCCGTCGCGCAGAAGGCCCGCGACCCCCGCGGGGTCGGTCTCGAAGGCCCCGTAGAAGGGGAAGGCGCCCTCCACCGCGTGGACCTGGACGAGCCGGAGCCGGCCCGAAGCGGGGAAGGTCATCATCGACGAGAACGTCTGCTCGCGCGCGATTTCGCCCCCCAGAGCCCCGAGGTAGGCCATGACGGGCGCGGTGAGCGGCGCCGGTGAGGTCACAAAGAGGTCCGCGCCGAGGAGCCCCTTCGCCTCCGCGTCGATCGCCTGCCGCACGTTCGCGCTGAACGAGCCAATGGACACGAGGGCCGCGATCCCGAGGACAACCGAGAGCGAGCACAGGGCGAGACGGCGCCGGGAGGCGCGGGAATCGCGCCACGCCATGTTGAGGATGAAGCCCATGGGGCGCGTCAGGCCGCGGGCCGCGTCGGTTCGTCCGACGCCACCGAGCCGTTCTTCAGGCGCAGGATCCGCTGGCAGCGGCCGGCAAGCTCAACGTTGTGCGTCACCAGCACGAGGGTCGTGCCGCGCTCGCGGTTGAGGCCGAAGATGAGCTCGACCATCGACTCCGCCGTGTCGCCATCCAGGTTCCCCGTGGGCTCGTCGCAGAACAGGATCTTCGGGCTGTTGATGAACGCCCGCGCGAGCGCGACGCGCTGTTGCTCGCCTCCGGAGAGCTGGACCGGGTAGTGGTCGGCGCGGGCCGTGAGCCCGACGCGCTCGAGGAGCGCCCTTCCCTTCCCCTCGCATCCGCCCTCGCCGCGCAGCTCAAGCGGCACCAGCACGTTCTCGAGAGCCGTGAGGGTGGGAATGAGCTGGAAGTTCTGGAAGACGAACCCGACGGAGGCATTCCGCACCCTCGCGCGAGAATCCTCGTCAAGCGCGTCCAGGCACTCCCCGGCGAGTTCGACCGAGCCGCCCGTCGCGCGGTCCAGCCCGGCGCACAGCCCGAGGAGGGTCGTCTTTCCGCTGCCGCTCGGCCCGACGATCGCGAGGCTTGCGCCTTCGCCGAGGGTGAAACTCGCCTCGTGAAGCACCGTGAGCGGACCCGCGGCGGTCGCGTAGGTCTTGGTCAGCCGATCCACCCTGAGCATGGCGTTTGAAGGCATCGGCGACACGAAACACGCCCGGCCCGCGGAGCGCAAACGGGATCAGGCGCCGCTCGCGGGGAGCCCCCGTCCGACCGAAAACTCTCGAAGGCCGCGCGACACCATCAATCATGGGGGTCTAGATGAGGATGGACGACGGCATCAGAGGACACGTGACAGGCCCCCGAACGGGGCGCGCAGGCCTTGCGCTCATCGTGTGTCTTGTCCTCGCGCCCGCGTGCCTTGCGCAGGCTCCCGCAACGCGAACGATCGTCTTCTTTGGCGACAGCCTGACCGCGGGCTACGGACTCTCGGACCCCTCCACCCAGGCCTATCCGGCGCAGCTCCAGCGCCTGATCGATGCGGAGCACCTGCCGTGGCGAGTGGTCAACGCGGGCCTCAGCGGGGAGACGAGCGCGGGGGGGCTGCGGCGTGTCGACTGGGTCCTCACGCGCAAGCCGGACGTGTTCGTCCTGGAACTCGGAGCGAACGACGGGTTGCGCGGGATCCCCCCGGAGGTCACTCGGGGAAACCTCCAGGCCATCGTTGACCGCGTCCGCTCGAGATACCCGGGGACCCCGATCGTGATGGCCGGCATGCGGATGCCCTCAAGCATGGGCCCGGATTACGAGCAGGCGTTTGCCGCGGTCTACCCGGCCCTTGCCGAAAAGGACGGCCTGACGTTGATCCCTTTCCTCTTGGAAGGGGTGGCCGGGCGGCCCGAGTTGAACCAACCCGACAGGATCCACCCCACCGCATATGGCGCCTCCGTCGTTGCAGGCACCGTGTGGAAGTCGATCCGACCGATTCTGCTCAGATTAGATTAAGATATTATAGTGCATATATTTAGTATCTCTTATTCAACGAAGCAGTTTCTGTAATAATGGCCTTGCGGATGCAAATGGCTTGTATCAAGCTAGGCAAATGGTCCGGTTCAAAGCGTGCGCGGTCGCCGCTGCCGTCTTCGCAATTTTGCCGTGCGGAAGGCTATCGGCACAGATTGTTTGGAGCGGTTCCGAGGACAACACCTGGTCGGATCCGCTGAATTGGGTCGGGACGCCGCTCTTCGACGGAACGGACCAGCTCGCCTTCAATTCGGAGGTGTCGATGACGTCGGACGTCAACCACGACTACTCCATTACAAGCCTGACGGTGGCAAGCGGGTCGGGCCCGCTCCTTCTAGAGAGCAACGAGGGGAGTGTCCTGACGTTTTCGAGCTCGTTCATCGACAGCTCCGCCAACGCAGTCTCCGTGACCCTTTCGCTCTCGGGCAGCGGGTATGTCCTCAGCAACGGCAACGGCATCCTGACCCTGTCGGGGAATAATACCTACACCGGAGGCACTACGATTGACTCCGGGACGCTCGCCGTCGGATCGAACAGCGCGCTCGGCTCGGGCACGCTCATGTTGTCAAGCGGCACCAATCTCACGACGACCGGAAGCGGCTGCTTCACGATCGGCAACGACATCACGCTCTGCGGCGGCGGCAATGTCACCCTTCTCGGAGGAAGCTTGGGCTCCATGCTCGAGCTCAACGGGACGATTTCCGGGGCAGGCGGGCTCGACATCGCGGCCGCCACCGACGGCCAGAATATCGTAACCCTCACCTCGGACGGCAGCACGTTTGGCGGAGGCGTGACGGTTGACTCGGGAAACACAGAACTGGTCGTCGGGGCAAGCAGCACGGGGACTGCCGGCGCTGTCACTTCCGGGCCCCTCGGCACCGGAATGCTCATGCTGAGCAACGGCAACGACCTCACCACCCTAGACGGGCACTCGTATACCATCGGCAACGACATCACCTTTTGCGGCGGCGGCACGGTCACGCTCCTCGGCGGATACGGCGGGAACAACGGCACCTCGCTCGAGCTGGACGGGGCAATATCCGGAAGCTCGGCAATAGAAGTCGTGGCTCCAGGCAGTGAGGAGGGACCCAACAGCGTCGTCCTGACCTCCCCCAACAGCACCTTCAGTGGGGGCGTTCGCGTGGATTCGGGATTCACAAGCATCAAGGTCGGGGCCAGCAGTACGGGAACGGGCTCGAGCGTCACGCAGGGCCCTCTCGGCACCGGGACGCTCATGCTAGGAGACGGCACCGATTTTGACACTACGGCGAACGGCTGCTTCACGATCGGCAACAACCTCACGCTCTGCGGCACCGGCACCGTCTATGTGTTCGCCGCCAACGGCGGCAACATGCTCACGCTGAGCGGAATGATCAGCGGCTCGCCCGCGCTTGAGGTGGGCTACGCTACTTCGAACAACTACTTGGCCCTGACTTCGGGGTGCAGCACGTTCAGCGGAGGTGTACGTGTCGAGGGCGGGAGCACGACCCTCGCGGTCGGCGCAAGCAGCAGTGGAACGGGCTCCAGTGTCACCCAGGGCCCGCTCGGCACGGGGACCCTCATGCTCAGCGATGGGAACAACTTCACCACCATCGACAGCAGCTGCTACACGATCGGCAACGACATCACGCTCTGCGGCGAGGGCACGGTCACGTTGCTTGGGAATGGGATGGGGAAGATGCTGATGCTGACGGGAATGATCTACGGATCCGCAAACCTTGAGATCGCGCCGCCCGGGTGCTCCGGCTCGAACACAGTGACCCTGACTTCGGGATGCAGCACCTTCTCGGGCGGCGTGACGGTCGACTCCGGCAACACGACACTCGTCGTCGGGGCGAGCGGCTCCGGGAGCCCGGGCGACGTCTCCTCGGGTCCCCTGGGGACGGGTAGCCTCACGCTCGGCGGCGGATCGACGCTCACGACACCGATGTGCACGCCGGAGACCGTCCTCAACAATATCTCCATCGGCGACGGGGTGGCGTTCGGGAGCACCTATGAGAGCGGCATGAGCGGAATGCTCAGCCTCTTGGGTGTAATCAGCGACTACTCCGGCCCCGCATCGCTGGTGATCAACGGGCCGGTGGACCTCGAGGGATGCAACACCTACTCGGGCGGGACGACGATCAACTACACGACGGTCACCGTGGGGACGAACACGGGCCTCGGCACGGGCGCCGTGACCGCCTACGGGAGCACGCTCAACTTCAACTCCAGCAGCCCCGTCATCAACGACCCCACGTTCAGTTCGACGACGGTGAACTTCGCGGCGAACTCGACGCCGACGATCATCGGCATGAGCAGCGACAGCCCGGGCTCCACCAATGTAATCAACCTAGGCCCGGCCGACAGCACGACCACCCTGACGATCCAGGTGGACGCCGACCCGGCCTACTACGGCTCGATCACGGGTTACGGCAACGTGTCGGTCACCTCCGCCTCGTCGGGCGAGCTGGACCTCAGGGGCGCCAACACCTACGTCGGCCAGACGACGATCGGCTCGCACACCCTCGTCGTCGCAGGGAACAATGCGGCGTTCGGCACCGGTCCGGTTACGGTGAACACCGGCGGTGTGCTCGGGTTGGACACCGGGATAACAGTCTCGAACCAGATAACCCTTGGAGACGGCGGCAACATCGGCGGGTACGGCACGATCGCGCCGGGCTCGCCCGAGACGATCACGTTCGAGAACGGCTCGGGGCTTACCGGCGGGCGCGGCGCGCTCGGGGCCGGGGACTCATCCCATCCGGTGGTCGGTACTCTCTCGTTCGGGCCCAATGCCACGCTAAATTTCGGCGGCGGGGGCGGGCTGCAATTCTCGATCATGAATGCGGCGGGGACTGCGGGGGTCGACTATAGCACCATCAATGTCGCAGGGGCCCTGAACGTCTCCGCGACCCCCCTGAACCAGTTCACGATCCAGCTCGTGGGCGTGGATTCCACCGGGCAGCTCGTGGGCACAGCCAACACGTTCAGCGCCAGCCAGACCTATTCGTGGACGCTCCTGTCAGCCGGCTCGATCACGAACTTCAACGCGGGCGCGTTTGCCTTCGACAGCTCCAACTTCTTCTCGAACCCCACCTCCTCGGGGACCTTCTTCGTGTCCCAATCCGGCAACGATCTCATGCTCAATTTCACGCCTGTGCCAGAGCCGTCCACGTGGGCGCTCATGGTGAGCGGCGTCTTCGCGCTTGGGGCCGCGTTCCGCCGCCGGCGCCGCTAGAGGCTCTGGTGCGCGGGCCGCGCGGAGTCTGAACCCTCTCTATCTTAAGAGATCTGGAACTTAAGGGCTTCTAATGGCTTGTATGCCGGATCTTATTCGACCTTGCCGATGCAACTGATTTGAATCAAGAAGGACATATGCGTTGGCTGAGATCATCGGGCCTTGCCGTTGCCGTGCTTTCCGTGTCGACGGCGGCACACGCGCAGACGGTATTCACCTGGGGCGGAGGCTTCCCCAACGACAAGTTCAACATCGCGTCGAACTGGTACGGGGACGCGACGCCGCCGAGCGACGGAACCGCAACCCTCCAGTTCACCTCCGACTCGGAATCCACACTGGTCCTGGTCGCCCCGGTCAGCATCGCGGGCATCGGCGCCTTGGTGACGTCCTCGGGCAGCGACGCGTCCATCTTCATCGGCGGCGCTTCAGCCCTGACGATCGGTTCCGGTGGCATAACGGCCACGACTGGCGACACGGCGGGATCCGCCGACGTCACGATCCAGGGCCCCATCATCCTCGCCGCGAACCAGACCTGGAGCTCGACTTTCAACACGCAGGGCGCGATCACGACGATGGGCGCCATTTCAGGGTCCTTCGGTCTCACGCTCGCGGGGGACCCGTATTCCGAGACATTCGCGCTCATGTCGGGAGCGAGCACCTTCACGGGGGGCGTCAACGTGTCTGGCGCGGGCTCGGCAAACACCACCCTCGTCATCGGGGCGAGCAGCACCGGGCCGGCGGGAGCGCCGACCTCCGGCCCGGTCGGAACGGGCACCCTGACGCTCGGCGACGGCTCGACGCTGACGACCACGACCACCAGCCAGATCACGCTTGCCAACCCGATCAGCGCCGGGGACTCAACGAGCGGAAACTCGATAGTCTTCGGCGGGTCGACGAACCGGTTCGGCTCCCTGTCGAACAGCCTGCTGCTCACCGGGCCCGTGACCCTTGAGGACCTTGACATCGAGCTGGACGCCGGCGCGAACTCCACGGTCACCTTCGCCGGCAACCTGAACGGTTTCACCTCGGGAGTATGCCTGGACTTCGGGAGCCCGGGGACCAGCAACTCCGTCGTCATCGTCCAGGGGAACATCACCAATGTGGACCGGCTCGACCTCGAGGACAACGTCTCGGTGATCCTCGACGGCGCGAGCCCGTCCCAGATCTCAGGGATCTCGGACATAGGCTCGACCTCGTCCAACTATCTGGGCGTCGGCAGGGGCTACTCGGCGTCGGGTGACGTCACGTCGTTCCTGGCCTACATGAATTCGAGCGGAAGCGCCGCAAACTTCGGGGGGACGCTGGGCTTTGACACGACCTCGGGCGCCACGGTTACGTTCAACGACCCGATCGACCTAACGAACTTCGCGTCCGGCGGGTTCTCCGGACTCGGCTCCGCCACACAGGCGGTCCTGAGCTCGACCGCGGTCATCACGCCGCCTGGCGGCGCGGCAGGCGCGCTCTATCCCTTCGGCGGGGGCGGCGGGACCCTGACCGTCCAGAGCCCGCTTTCCGACGGCTCGGGGGCCCGCGGGCTCTCGCTCGGTTCTGGAAACGGCCCCCTCACGCTGATCCTCTCCGGCTCGCTGTCGTACACGGGCGGCACCAGCGTCAACGGAGGCGTCCTGGTGTTCGACACGCCGCCACCCGCGTCGGGACCGTGGAACCTGAACTCGGGCTATCTCGGGGCGACGACGGCGTCGGGCTATTCTGACGTTAACGGGAACGTCCAGAACTTCATCGACAAGCTCACCTCGGGGGCGTCCGGCGTGGTTGGATTCGACTCGCTCTCGTCGCAGCAGATGGTGACGAGCGATATCGATCTCTCGGAGACCGGATCGGCGCTCTTCCTGGGAACCGCGACGTCGGTGCTCTATTCCGGAAACATCACGCCCTACAACCGGGAGTGGAGGTTCTCCGGCGTCAAGGGCGGCCAGGTCGAGGTGTCATCGACTCTGTCGGACAACACCAACCCGTACAGCGTGGTCGTCGGCCTTCAGACGCCGGTGGAGAGCTTCAGCCAGACCTTCGGCTTTCAGACTGTCTCGTCCGTGACGCTATCGGGCAACAACTCGTACAGCGGCGGAACGGTCCTCAACAGCGGGTACCTCTATGTCACCAATGACAACTCTCTCGGGACGGGGCCGCTGGCCGTCCCCGGCAACCTGAACGTCAACGGATGGGCGGCCACGCTTGCCGTCTCGCCGTCTGCCGTCGGGCCTGTGACCCTCTCCAACGCGATCTCCATCCAGGAGAACGGCCTTGCGCTCAACACGGGCGGCTCCCAGCTCCTTACCCTGACGGGCGACATCACCGACATCGAGGGTGCGGGCCAGCTCGGGATATTCGGGCCGGTCACCCTTACGGGAGACAACAACTACACCGGGGGCACATTCATCCAGGGGGCGGCCGTCACCATCGGCAGCGACACCGGCCTCGGGTGGGGCGCGGTGAATGTCCAAAGCAGCACGCTCAATTTCACGAGCGCGACCCCGGTCCTCGACCCGCTCCGGTACAACGAAGTGTACCTCAACGGCACGACGGCCACGTTCGCGGGCACCGCCGTGCTGAACGAGCTGCAGATGAACCAGACGACGCTGAACTTCAACGGGCCTGCGGCGCTGATCAGCGGCATGTTCGACGACTCGCCGGGCTCCGGCAACGTGATGAACCTCGGCAGCACGACGCAGCTGACCATCGACACCTACAACCCCGAGGACGGGAACTATGGGACCAACTATCATGGAACGATAACCGGGCTGGGCTCACTGGTGCTCATCAACACCGGGACGGACGGCACGGGCAGCCTGGACCTGAGGGGGGCGAACACCTACTCCGGGGGCACGACGGTCGGCCCGAACACCGTCGTCATCGCCAGCAACAATTCCGCGCTGGGGACGGGGCCCGTGACGATCAGCCCCAACGGCGGGGTGGCCACAAACACGGGGGTCACGGTGACGAACCCGATCAACCTCATCGACGGCGGCGCGCTCGCGGGGTATGGCACCTACTCGCCGGGCACGAACATCACCTTCCAGAACACGTCGATCCTGGATCCGGGGAGCGCCCTGCTGGACAATGGGGGCGGCGGCAATCACATCCCTGTTCCGGGCTTGCTCGCGTTCGGAGGCGGGACCTCGCTCACATTCGGCCAGGCGGGCAGGTTCGTCTTCGCGATATCCGACGCGAATGGGGCCGCGGGCGCCGGATACAGCTCGGTCAATATGCCGGGCGAGACCCTCAACATCACGGCGACTTCGGGCAATCCCTTCACGATCGGCGTGTTCTCGTATGACCCGGGAACGAACATGCCAGGGCTAGCAGCGAATTTCAACCCGACCCTGTCCTATTCGTGGACCCTGGTGGCCGCCGGATCCATAACCGGTTTCAATGCGAACGACTTCACGTTCAACACCGCGGGTTTCGAGAATTCCACGGGTTCCGGCGGCTTTTTTGTCTCGCAGTCGGGGAACGACCTGATGCTCAACTTCACGCCCGTGCCTGAGCCTTCCACGTGGATGCTCATGGCCTCCGGGATCTGCGCCTTGGGAGCCGCCATCCGCCGCCGCCGACGGTGAGAACGGTGGCCCGCGGCGTCGTGCCGCGTTGGGAATTTATGAACGCCATTAACTGGCGGAATGGATGCGTCCCAGCACTTTGTATGACTTGCCGTTGCAAGTCATTTGAACAAGACCACCCTGAATGTCCAGTAAGGGATTTTCGGGGTTGGCACTTGCGCTGACATTGGTCGCCGGAACGGCGAGCGCGCAGACGGTGGTGGAATGGGGAGGCGGATTCCCCAACGACAAGCTCACCGTCGGATCCAATTGGGCCGGCGGCAGTCTGCCGCTCAACGACGGCACGGAAACGCTCCAGTTCACGGACAATTCGGGCTCATACCTGGACCTGAACGCGCCCGCGAACTTTGACGGGATCAGCCTTCTTTCCACCGGGGACTACAACAGCGTGCACGCCGTCATTCGGGGGCGCCATTTGCTCACGCTCGGCGAGGGTGGCGTCTCGACGTCGGGCGGCTGGGGCTCCTACTTCTCGATCACCTTTGACGTGCCCCTGGTCCTCTCCGCGAACCAAACCTGGAACGCCATGGGCATGACGTTCGGCTCCATCACGGCAAACCGGTCGATCTCGGGCGACTACGCCCTCACGCTCGACGGGAACGGGAACTACGAGACGTTCACGCTCAACTCCAGGCACAGCACGTTCACGGGAGGCGTCACGCTGTCATCGGCCAACTCAACCCTTGTCGTCGGTGCGAGCAGCTCGGGGCCCGCCGGCGCGCCGGACCATGGACCGCTCGGCACGGGACCCCTCGTCCTCGGCAACGGCACGACGCTCACGACATCGGGCGATAGCCCGATCACGCTCGCAAATCCCGTCACGATCGGGGACGCGACGACCGGGAACCCGGTCACCCTTGGCGGCGGCCCCGGCTTCGCGATGATGGGCGGCCCGCCGGCGAATCTCACGCTCACCGGCCCCGTGACGCTGGTCGGGTACTCGGATCCCGATCTGACGATCGACATTGGCTCGAACTCCACGGTCACCTTCGCCGGAGACCTCACGGCCAGCTCCCATTACCTCTGGCTCCGTCTCTCGGGCGGGATGAACGGGAACTCCCTGGCGATCCTCCAGGGCAACCTCACCAACGTCACCGGGGCCGCTCTCAACAACGGCATCTCCGTGATCCTTGACGGCCCGGGCCCGTCCCAGGTCGCCGGCGTCGTCGACGGGATCGAGACGGGACCCTCAACCTACCTGGGCCTCGGCAGCGGGTACGCGACCACGGGGGGCGTGACCGCCTTCCTCAGCTATCTTCGAACGACCGACAGCGACACGTGGTTCCAGGGAACCCTGGGCTTCGACACGACCTCGGGGTCCCCCGCGGCCTTCAACGACCCGATCGACCTTTCCAACTTTCGGCATGACGGCTCCTTCGTCGGCCTCGGCTCCTCGACGGCGGCCATCCTCGGCCCCGGCGCCGTGATCACCCCGCCGAACGGCGGGAACACCTACTTCTTTGGCGGGGGGGGCGGGACGCTGACCGTGCAGAGCGACCTTCCCGACCTCGCCGAGGCGTCCTATTCCAACCTGTACCTCAATCCCGGGAACGCCCCGCTGACGCTGGTCTTGTCGGGGGCCGTCTCCTACACGGGGGCGACCTCCGTCTCGGGCGCGGCGCTCATCTTTGACACGCCCCTTCCGAGCAGCACCTTCAACATGGCCGACGGCTACATCGGCGTCACGCCCAACGCCGGCTACACGGATGTGAACGAGAACATCCAGTCCTTCGTCAACAGGTTCAGCTCGGAGTCGTCGGGCGTCATAGGGTTCGATTCGTTCACGGGCCCCCTGACGATCGCGAGCGACATCGTCATGCCCCTCGGCGGGTCGGGCCTCTACCTCGGCACGGCAACCGCGGTGAACTTCACCGGCGCCATCACGCCCAACTTCAACAACAGTTTCCAGTTCGCGGGCGTGAAGGGCGGGCAGGTCACGGTCTCGTCGCAGCTGACCGACCAGAGCGTCGATATCCCCAATTCGGTGGTCATCGGCCTCCCCTCCGCACTTGAGAGCGTCGACCCGACGACCGGCCTTAGGAGCGCCTCCTCGGTGACGCTCGCAGGCGACAACACGTACACCGGAGGCACGATCCTGCAGAGCGGCTACCTGTACGTCACCAACGGCAATTCGCTGGGCTACGGCGACCTGATCGTGCCCGTTGGAGGCGGCAACGGGTGGTCGGGGACGCTGGCCGTGTCCAGTGCCGCCGGCGGGCCGGTGACGCTCCAGAACAACATCCAGATCGGCGGCAACGGCCTCGCGCTCAACACGGGCGGCACGAACACGCTCACGCTGGCCGGCACGGTCAGCAACCACTTCGACACCTACGGGTCGCTCGGGATATTCGGACCGGTCGACATCGAGGGCGAGTCGGACAACACCTACAGCGGCGGAACGACCATCGACACGGGAGGGGCGACCGTCACGGTAGGCAAGGACCGCGGCCTCGGCTTCGGGGAGGTTGGCGTGAAGAACGCCCTGCTGTCGTTCACGAGCCCCGATCCCGAGGTGTACGGACTCACGATATCCAACTCGACCGCGACGTTCGACGGCAGCCCCGTGATCGACTCGCTGCGGATGACGGAGACCACCCTCAATTTCAACGGTGCAGAGGCGATGATCGATGGCATCTCCAGCGACGCGCCCAAGTCGGGCAACCAGATCTCCCTGGGCGACGGGACCGCGCTGACGATCGACCTGAGCGAGGGCTACAACAATCCAACGTACTACGGCAGGATTTCCGGGGGCAACGGGAGCCTTACCGTCATCGGCACAGGCATGCTCGACCTGAGAGGCCGCAACACCTACGGCGGCGGGACCACGCTCAATGGCGAGGCCCTCATCATCGCGAGCAGCAACCAGGCCGTGGGCTCCGGCCCGGTGACCATCAACGGGGGATCCGGGCTCATCACGAACACCGGCGTCACGCTCACGAACGCGCTCACGCTCAACGACGGCGGCGGCCTCGGGGGCTACGGCACGTTCTCGCCCGGGGGGATGCTGACCTTCCAGAACACCTCCGTGATCGACCCGGGCAGCGCGGGAATGGGCAACAACGAGCCCGTTCCCCCCGCACCGGGGAAGCTCTCGTTCGGAGGGGGGACCTCGATCACCTTCGGGCCGGGCGGAATCTGCTACTTCTCGATATCGGACGCCAACGGAGCGCCGGGAACGGGGTACAGCACGATCGACCTGGCCACGGGGGGAGGCTCGCTCAACCTCACCTCGACCGCCGAGACGCCGTTCACGATCCAGCTCTACTCCTTTGACCCGGCCACGAACCAGCCGGCGCCCGTGCCGAGCTTCAACCCGACCCAGGCCTACTCGTGGACGCTCGTCTCCGCGGCCTCGATCACCGGCACCTTCGATCCCACGTTCTTCAACGTGGACGCGTCGTCGTACTTCCGGAACTCGACCGGGACCGGGCAATTCTACGTGTCCGAGAGCGGGAACAACCTGATGCTCGACTTCACGCCGGTGCCGGAGCCCTCGACGTGGGCCCTCATGGCGGGCGGGCTTTGGGCGATCGGGGCGGCTATCCGCCGGCGCAAGCGCTAGCCCGCGGGACGCTGGGCATCTGGGAAGCCCTTGAGCCCCACCGTGCAGGTGCGACGGGCGTTCGACCTTGCCGTCGCAGGGCCTTTGGGCAGAAAGGGCGGCATGGTCCGTCCCAAGTTGAGCGCGGTTGCGGCGGCTGCGCTGGTGATCCTCGTTGCCGGGAGCTGCGCCCGGAGGCAGACGCCGGTCGAGTCGGCCACGCGGGCCCAGACGCTCCTCCTAGGCAACGGCGCGGAGCCCGGGGACCTGGATCCGCAGGTGGTCACGGCGTACACGGACCAGAACATCCTGCTCGCCCTCTTCGAGGGCCTGACCGCGGTCGACGAGAGGACCTCCCAGGCCGTCCCGGCCGCGGCGCTGGCGTGGGACGTCTCGGCCGACGGCCTGGCCTGGACATTTCACCTGCGGGACGGGCTGCGCTGGTCGAACGGCGAGCCGCTCACGGCCGACGACTTCGTCCGGTCGTGGCGGCGGATGCTCTCGCCGGCGTTGGCCGCCGAATACGCGAATCTCCTCTACCCCATCCGGAACGCTCAGGCCTTCAACCGCGGCTCCCTTTCCGACGCGGGCGCGCTCGGCGTGAGCGCGCCCGACCCGCGCACCGTCCGCATCGAGCTCGGGCAGCCCGTCCCCTACCTCCCCCTGCTGGTCGCGCAGCCGCCCTGGTTCCCGGTCAACCCGAGGGTTCTCGAGCGCTTCGGCGCGTCGTCGAGCCGGGGCACCGCGTGGACCCGGCCGGGGAACCTGGTGGGAAACGGGCCCTTCACGCTCGTGCAATGGACCCCCAACGCCCGGATCGTGGTGGCGAGGAACCCGGTCTACTGGAACGCCGGCGCGGTGACCCTGCGCCAGATCGTCTTCTTCCCGAGCGAGAACGCCGACTCCGAGGAGCGGGACTTCCGGGCGGGCCAGCTCCACATCACGTTCGCCGTCCCCCTGGCCAGGATCGGCGCCTACCGCCGCGATGCGCCGGGGGAGCTGCGCGTCGACCCGTTCCTGCAGACCTTCTTCCTGAGGTTCAACGCGACCCGGGCGCCCTTCGGCGATCCGCGGGTCAGGCGGGCCCTCTCGCTGGCGATCGACCGGGACACCCTCTCGAGGCGCGTCCTCTCGGGCGGCTACCCTCCCGCCCATTCGTTCACGCCGCCGGACTGCGGCGGCTACACGGCGCGGGCGCGGGTCGAGCTCGATATCGAGCAGGCCCGCCGGCTGCTCGCCGAGGCCGGATACCCGGGGGGCCGCGGCCTTCCGCCGTTCGAGGTCCAGGCGCGCAACGACGACGTCCAGCCGCCCGTCCTTGAGGCCCTCCAGGAGATGTGGCAGAAGCAGCTCGGCGTCCGCGCCAGCCTGGTCACCCTCGAGCAGAAGACGTGGCTGCAGAACCAGCAGACGCTCAACTACGCCGTGTCCACCTCAGGCTGGGCGGGCGACTTCCTGGATCCCGTCACCTTCCTCGACCTCTTCGTGAGCGGCGGCGGCAACAACTGGACGGGATGGGCCGACACGGCGTACGACGGATTGATCGAGGAGGCCTCCCGCACGCGCGACCCGGGGGCGCGCCTCGAGGTGTTCCAGCGCGCGGAGGCCCTCCTCCTGGAGAAGGGCCCGGTCGCCCCGCTCTATTTCGGCGCGCACGCCTACCTGATCCAGCCATCCGTGGCGGGATGGACCCCCGCCCTCCTCGGCTACCACCGCTATGCGTCCGTGAGGCTTGGGAACTGATGTATCGGGTTGCGGCGGGAAGCTCCCCGGGTCAGCGTGCCCCCATGCGACCCCTCCTCGCCGCAATCGCCCTCATCGCAGCCGCCTGCGCGCCTGCGCGTGCGGCCGACCTGCGGTTGGCGCGGGTGTGGCCGCAGTGGCACAACGCCGACTCGTTCGCCAGCCTCTACGAGGACCACACCGGTCGCGAGCTCGTCGGGGGGTGGATCGTCCTGCGCAGCCAGCCCGACCAGCGCGGGGGCCTTTACTTCCTGACCCGCGTCGAGAACCCGGGGGCGCAGGTGCCCGGCGCGACATTCGTCCTCAGGGTGATCTCGCCCGGGTCGATCGACACGAGGGTGTTCCATTTCTCCGCCGACATCCCCAGGGGCAGCAAGCTCTTCGAGATCGGGCTCACCGGCAAGGACTGGGCGGGGGCGCGCGTGCAGCCGGTCGCGTGGGAGCTCGAGGTCCAGGGCGCCGACGGCAGCGTGATGGCCCGGAAGACGAGCTTCCTCTGGGAGAAGCCCTCCCGCTGACCCGGCGCGCGGGCCCGATGATCGACCCGAGCAACGTCACCAATCCCGCGCGGACCCCGGCCGAGCTGGAGGAGTTCCTTCTGTTCTGCGTGGTCGTCGCGGGCAAGAACGCCGACCAGCAGGCGCTCAAGCTCGAGCGCTTCCTCGGCGGCCGCAGGCCCTTCGCCTACCTCCGCGCGATCGACCGCGACGGGAGCCTCGGGGCTCGGCTGCGGGACGTGCGCCTCGGCAAGTATGCTCTGCTCAGCCGCAGCTTCCGGGAACTCTCCCGCTCCGGCGCCGACCTCGGCGCCTGCGCCTGGGAGCACCTGACGCGCTTCCCCGGGATCGGGATCAAGACCGCGAAGTTCTTCGTCCTGCACTCGCGCCCGAACCAGATGCACGGCGTCCTCGACACCCATGTGCTGTCATGGATGCGGGCCCATTGGGAGCCCGAGGGCCCGCGTCGGCTGCCGGTCCCCCGCCACTCCCCCCAGGACCCGGGCGCCTACC
>CAYQOH010000014.1:0-24921 GCA_964419075.1 uncultured Opitutaceae bacterium
GCCGTAGCCCACGAACAGTATCTTTTTGCTGAATTCGATCATGTTACTCGGGTGAGGTTAGGCCAATAGGTAGGGACGAAAATGACGCAAAACGAAAGCTTATGAAGGTTACGATTCTGGCATATGCAAGAAAAGAGGCGCGGCTGCGCCCAGCCGGTCGGACGGCGTTGGACGATGGCATGGAACGGTGCGCGTGACCGAGGTGGAGCGCGCGCGTTCGGGCACGGTCGTGTCGCCGGCCAACACAGACACGGTCGGGAGCAGGCGGATGCTCGGGGCCGGTCAACCCGCGCCCTCCGGCGACAACATCGTTGATTCGAGTCATCCCCTTTGTAGCTTGCTCGAATGCAGGGCCAAAGCGCGTCCCCAGGTTTCCGAGGCAGTCTCTGGTGGACGGCGGCGTTGATCCTGGGGCTGTCGCTCGCATGCTACTGGCCCGCCCTGCACGGCGGGAGGCTGTGGGACGACGAGGCCCACATCACCCGGCCGGACCTGCGGCCGGTCGCTGGATTGGTGCAGATCTGGACCAGCCTTCACGCCACGCAGCAGTACTACCCGCTGCTGCACAGCGCCTTCTGGATCGAGCACAGGCTGTGGGGCGACGCGACGCTCGGCTACCACCTCACGAATGTCCTGCTGCACGCCACGTCCGCGCTCCTGCTGGTCCTGGCTCTGCGCAGGCTCAATGTCCCCGGGGCTTCATTGGCAGGGATGGTCTTCGCCGTTCATCCGGTCTGCGTTGAGTCCGTCGCCTGGATCTCGGAGCAGAAGAACACGCTGTCGCTGGTGTTCTACCTCCTGGCCGCGCTTGCGTACCTGTGGTTTGACCGGGACCGGCAGAAGTCCGCGTACCTCCTGGCATCGCTGCTTTTCGTCCTGGCGCTGCTGACCAAGACGGTGACCGCGACGCTGCCCGCCGCCCTGCTCGTCATCCTCTGGTGGCAGCGGGGGCGGCTCTCATGGAGGCGCGACGCATTGCCGCTGGCTCCGTGGCTCGGCGTCGCGGCGGCCAGCGGGCTGCTCACCACGTGGGTCGAGCGGACCTACGTCGGGGCGCAGGGCGGCACGTTTGACCTGACGCTGGTGCAGCGTTTCCTGCTGGCGGGCCGCGTGGTCTGGTTCTACCTGGGCAAGCTCGTCCTGCCCCTGCACCTCGTCTTTGTCTATCCGCGGTGGGACGCAGGGGCGTTGGCCGCCGGCTGGGCGGGGTATCTGGCCGCGGCGGTGCTGGCCACCGCGGCCCTGTGGGCGCTGCGCAGGCGGTGGCGGGGACCGCTTGCCGCATGGCTCTTCTTTGTGGGTTCGCTCTTCCCGGCCCTCGGGTTCTTCAATGTCTATCCCTTCATCTTCTCCTATGTGGCCGACCACTTCCAGTATCTGGCCAGCATGGCACCCATCGCCGCGGCCTCGGCGGGCGCGGCGGTGCTCCTGAACCAGGCGTCACCCGCCGTCCGAGCCGCGGGCTGGGGGCTCGCTGCGCTGCTGGTCGCGGTGCTCGGAGTCCTGAGCCACGCGCAGAGCAGGGCCTACGCGGACGAGTTCACACTTTACTCGACCACCGTCGAAAGGAACCCCCAATGCTGGATGGCCCATAACAACCTTGGATTGTGGTATGCGGGCAGCGGGGACCCCGAGAAGGCGATCGCGCATTTCCGGGAGGCGCTCCGCCTGAAGGGGAACTATGCCGCGGCGCACAACAACCTGGGGACCGTCCTCGGGAGGATGCCCGGGTCCCTGGGGGAGGCGACCGCCCAATTTGAGGAGGCGGTGCGCCTGCAGCCGGACTTTGCCGATGCCCACGACAACCTCGGGACCGCGCTGCTGAAGACGCCGGGGCGGCTCGACGACGCCGTCGCCCACTACCAGGAGGCGCTGCGCCTGAAGCCGGATTTCGCACAGGCTCACAACAACCTCGGGAACGCATGGACCAAGGTTCCGGGCCGGTTGGATGCGGCGATCGCCGAGTACAGGGAGGCGCTGCGCCTGAAGCCCGACTATGCCGGGGCGCACAACAACCTGGGGACCGCCCTCTATGCGCAGGGCCGGCCGGCGGAGGCGGTGACCCAATACGAGGAGGCGCTGCGCCTGATGCCCAATTACGCCGAGATCCGGTACAATATCGCCATGGCGCTCCTGAGCATTCCGGGACGGACCAACGAGGCGGCAGAGCAGCTCGAGGCCTTCCTTAAGGAAAGGCCGGGCAATGAGGCGGCCCAGCGCATGCTCTCCCGGATTCGGGCGAGCCGGCCGTAGGAACTGGCGCGGCCTTCGCGCCTGAGGATGGGATCCGCGGGCCGCCTTGTCGCCATGAAGGGGAGGACGGATGGGAATGAGCGACGGTTCTTGATCGAAAGCAGGCCAATCTCTGCAATGATGCCCGTCATGACTGCTCCCACGCCCCGCACGACCCTGATCCGCGCCGTCCAGATTGGAGGAGCCGCCGCCGCCCTCCTTCTCTCCCCTCATCCCATGGCGGCAGGAATCACAAGGTCCGCATTTGGAACGATGCCCGACGGCACCGCCGTCAGCCTTTACACCCTGACGAACGCCGGTGGCCTGGTCTGCAAGGTCATCCCGTTGGGCGCGGCGATCACGGAGCTGTACGTGCCCGATCGGACCGGCAAGCTCGGCGATGTCGTCCTTGGTTTTGACAACCTGCCCCAGTACATAAAGGACAGCCCGTGCTTTGGCGCCGTTTGCGGCCGCGTTGCCAACAGGATCGCGAATGCCCGGTTCACGCTCGACGGGAAGACCTACCAGCTCGATGTCAACGACCCGCCGAACTCGATTCACGGCGGCACGAAGGGGTTCAACACGGTCGTCTGGAACGCAGAGGCTGTGGAAACGCCGGCGGGACCCTCGATCGTGCTCAGCCACGTGAGCCCCGACGGCGAGGGGGGATACCCAGGGACGCTTGCCGTAAGGATGACCTACACCCTGACGGATGGCAACGAGCTCAGGATCGATTACGAGGCGACCACCGACAAGGCGACGCCCGTCAACCTGACGAACCACAGCTACTTCAACCTGGCGGGCACGGGAGACGTGCTCGGCCATGTCCTGCAGATCAATGCGAAGAAACACACGCCGACCCGCCCGGACCTGATCCCGACCGGCGAGATCGCGGACATTGCGGGCGGCCCGCTCGACTTCACCAAGCCCAAGGCGATCGGCCGGGACATGGGGAACGTCGATAGGCCTCCGGGCGAGCGGCCTGGGTACAACCACAGCTTCGTGATCGAAGGCGGCGGCCGCGGCGTGGTGCTCGCCGCACGCGTATACGAGCCGGTGACGGGGCGGACGATGGAGGTCCTGACGGACCAGCCGGCCGTGCAGCTCTACACGAGCAATTCGTTCAACGGGTCGCTGGT
This sequence comes from uncultured Opitutaceae bacterium, assembly GCA_964419075.1. Taxonomy (GTDB): domain Bacteria; phylum Verrucomicrobiota; class Verrucomicrobiia; order Opitutales; family Opitutaceae; genus Palsa-1447. Next base: position 3,372 of record CAYQOH010000014.1, read on the forward strand.
CGGCAAGCGCGGATGGGCGTTCCCGCTGTATGCCGGTCTCTGCCTTGAGACCCAGCACTATCCTGACTCCGTGAACAATCCCGGATTCCCGACGACCATCCTGCGTCCTGGCGAAACGCTCCACAGCACGACAATCTACCGGTTCGCGGCAAAATGATCGGCGCGCCAGGGGCCCGGCGCCCCCTGGGTCGCGTCCGAAGCAAGGAAGCTCGAGGTCGGCCTCGACATTGCGGGTGGCCCGTGGGCTTCCCGGGCGGATGAAGCGCTCGTGGTCGGCGATCGGCCAAACGTAGCCCTTGAGGTAGATCTCGTTGCAATTGGCAGTGCGCCGTGTGCGGATTCCCGCCAGCGAAAAGCATCGCGTCAGCTGCGCCTTCGGCAGACCATCGCTCGAGCCCGAAACCGCATGCACAGGATAGAAGCAATGGGACACCAGGCGTTTTGGGGCGCCTATCCATGGACCACGCCGTGAGGACTGGAGCGCTGTCAGTTGGCCTCTTCGTGATCTCGGTGATGGGCGCGGGTCCGCTCCCCGCCGCCGACAACTCCCCGCGGCACGTGCTTTCGCTCGACGGCACTTGGCAGATCGCCGAGGGTGGGATGGGCCAGGCCCCGGCGGTCTTCGAGCGCACGGTGCCCGTTCCTGGCCTCGCCAGCCTGGCGACTCCGCCGTTTGAGAAGCCGCCGGGGCCGAGGGTGGCCCAGAGGGATAGCCTACAGCAGAAGGATCCCGCCCGCGACGCATTCTGGTACCGCCGCACATTCCGACTCGACGAGCCGGTGCCGGCCGTAGCTCGTCTCAAGGTGGCCAAGGCGATGTTCGGGTCGGAGGCCGTCCTTAACGGGCACGTGCTGGGCCAGCACGCCGCCAGCTTCACGCCCGCGTACTTCGACGCCAGGGCCGCGCTCCGGCCTGGGGAGAACGTGCTGCTGATCCGCGTCGGCGCCGACCGCGACGCCGTGACTCAGGCCGTCCCTTCCGGCTTCGACTACGAGAAGGAGCGGTACATCCCGGGCATCTTTGACTCCGTGGAGCTGATCCTCTCGGGCACGCCGCACATCCTCAGCGTGCAGACGGTCCCCGACATCACCGGACAATCCGTGCGCGTTCAGGCCGTGCTGCGCAACGACGGGGGGGCGACGCGCGCCTCGGTGGCCTTTGTCGTGCGGGAGGCGAAGTCCGGGAGGGTCGCAGGCCGGGCCACGAGCGAGGCGGTGCCGGTCGGTCCCGGCGCGGAGGCCGTCGTCAGCGTGCGAATTCCGGTGGCCGGCTGCCACCTCTGGTCGCCTGAGGATCCGTTTCTTTATAGGATCGAGGCCGACAGTGGGTCCGACCGGCTGCAGGCGCGCTTTGGCATGCGCGAGTTCAGGTTCGACCAGGCGAGCGGCCACGCGGTGCTGAACGGACGGCCGTACTTCATGCGCGGCAGCAATTTCACGGTCTACCGCTTCTTCGAGGACGATGACTGCAAGGCGCTGCCGTGGACCGAGAGCTGGGTTCGCCTGCTGCACCAGCGCGTGAAGGAGATGCACTGGAACTGCCTGCGGTACTGCATCGGCTTCCCGCCGGAGGCCTGGTATGACATTGCCGACGAGACCGGCATCCTGATCCAGGATGAGTTCCCCGTCTGGACGATGAAGCTGCCGGCCCCGAAGAGCGGCGAGCTCAAGAGGGAGTTCGCCGAGTGGATGCCCGAGCGCTGGAACCATCCCTGCGTCGTCATCTGGGACGCCCAGAACGAGACGCAATCGGCCGAGACCGGAGCGGCCCTGGCCGCGGTGCGCAGCCTGGACCTTTCCGGGCGCCCCTGGGACAACGGCTGGGGCCAGGTACAGGGGGACGGCGACTCGCTCGAGATGCACGTCTATCATTTCTCGATCTGGAATGCCAACGACCGATTCACGATTGCCGATCTCGCGCGGGCCGATCGCACGCCGCTCGGCGGCCTGCCGCCGTCCGACGGTCGGCACGCGATCATTGTTAACGAATACGGCTGGCTCTGGCTGAACCGCGATGGCTCGCCGACGACGCTGACGAGCGACCTTTATCGCAACCTCCTTGGCGAGAATTCCACCGTTGCCGAGCGCCGGCACCTCTATGCCACCTACATGGCGGCGGAGACGGAGTTCTGGCGCAGCTACCGGAAGGCCGCGGCGGTGATGCACTTCACCACGCTCGGCTACTCGCGGGCCGACGGCCAAACAAGCGACCACTGGGAGGACGTTCCGAGCCTGAGGTGGGAGCCGGAGTTCCACCGGTATGTCCGGGAGGCGTTCGCGCCCGTCGGCCTGATGGTCGAGTTCTGGAGCGGCGAGGTGCTCGGCGGCCGGCCCGCGCACATTCCCGTGCGCCTGGTGAACGACCTCCCTGGGCCCTGGTCGGGCGAGGTCACGCTCAGCCTGCGCCGCCAGGGTGCCGGCGTTCCCCTGGTCGAAAGGCGCCAGGAAGGCCGTCTTGATCCGTACGGGCAGACCACGATCAGCTTTGACTTCACCTGGCCGGCCGAGGCCGGCCCCTGCCTGCTCGAGGCCAGCCTGCGCGGCTCCGATGGCGAGCAAGTTCGCAGCGTGCGCGATATCGAGATGGTCGAGGCGGGCGCGCAGGGGCTGGCGTTGGGCCGGGTGGCGACCGCGTCCTCTAGCGCGTCCCCCGCCGACGGGCCGGGGTGCGCGGTTGACGGCGACCCGGCGACGGTCTGGGCCTCGGCAGGGACCGATGCTCCCTCCTGGCTGGCCGTGGATCTGGGCGAGACACGCCGCGTCGGCCGAGTCCGCGTCTCCTGGGGATTTCAGTATGCCATGGGCTTCTCGGTTGAGACCTCGCCCGACGGCCAGGCATGGTCGGAGGTGCACTCCGAAGACGGGTTCCAGGGCGGTGTCAGCGACGATCGCTTTACGCAGAGGGAAGCCCGCTTTGTCCGCGTCCACTGCCTCAAGAGCCCCAGGGACCTGGGCGACTCGATCCCGCCGGAATACTCCATCCGCGAGCTCCAGGTGTTCGAATGAGCCTTCGCCGCGGCAGGATGCCTCGGTGGGCCGCCGTGGAGATGCCGGTGGCGATGCCAAACGCTAACGGATCCGCCTAGTCTGACTAAGTTCGACGGGATGCTTGACGGGTACTCATGTCCGCAAGCAAAGAGGAGTTCTGCTGAACGAGCACGTCATCAATGTTGTCGGCCAACAATTGAGGTCCGTAGGATCGGCCCGCCCAAACCTCATATCCGCCTCGCGTACGGGCTTCCCGGGTAACAAAGTACCCGAGGCTTCCGTTTGTCGCGCCCGCACAAAGGGTATGCTCGTACGGGCTTACCTTCATGAGGCGAAGCGCGATTTCAGAGAAGATCTCTCCCGGAAATGGCACGATGGCGATGGGCCCCACTCGCGTGATTGTCTGCGGAAAGCTACGCGAGCGGCTCAAATGTTGACCGTGGCCGACGCGAACCGCGTTCCAGTACCTCCAGAGGCATCCGTTCTCACCACGGGCATGCGGGAGCGGCTTAATTCTCCGCAGCTGAGCCTTTGCCTCCTCTAGGGAGGCCAGTGGGGCATAGGGCAGGTCAAGCTGGCCAAGGTGGACTCCCATATCCACGGGGTCGAAGCGCTTAATCTGACGCCAGACGGCCAAAGCATCGTTTCCCGCCCGCAACCCGACCTCCAATGCCTCCTGCTCCCCATATCCCGCTGAAGTTCTAGTTGCCATCCGCGGCGCGACGTCCCCGAAGGCGCCATTGATGAAGAGAACCGGCGTCTTGGTCACCGTCTCAACCCGATCGCACATCACGCCAGGCCAATCGCGAGAGATCGACGGCTCTTTGCCCCGTGCTGTCGGGTGGGCGGACATATGCACGATTTGAGCAACGGGGCCTCTGGCGCCTTCGAAGCGGACCACCGTTACCTTGTCATCCCTTGGTCCCCAGTCATTCACCCCCAGCACCACCCCACCTTCGGCCGTTACCTCGCGGCGATTGACACCAACGGACGTTTGACCCGTTCCAATCCCAACGACGACCGGCTCTGCGGAGTCCAGCGCCCTCCGCGCCGCCCGCACGACCTTAACACGAGTTCGCCGAAGATATTCGACGTTCTTGATTCCCCAACCCCAGGCATTCACCGTTTCGGGGGCAGAATGAGTATGAATCGCGCAGACCGTGATGTTTCGCTGCTGAATGCCCGTGGCTCTTTCGACGCCTAGGCGGATCTTGGCCGTTTCATCTTCATCAATCAGACACCAATCCAAGGAAACAATCGCCGCCACCACTCCGTTGCTGCGCAAGACAAGTACAGTTGCCGCCAGCGGATCGGCGATCCTCGGCCCCAGACGCTCGGGATCGGGATAGCCGAAGAGCCGTGTGCCCAACGGCGGGGTAATGTTCACTCGAGATATGCCGGCTTCTAAACGGGGCCTATTGATCATGTTGGGGTGTCGTCATTCCGTGCTCGGGCTCCTGCGCGGGGCCACGTTAGTACACGAGCCACACGCCCGTCAAAGTGATTGAACTCGGGAAGGCCCGAAACGCGATATAGGGGGCAGGGCCCCGGGCTCCCGGGCGCCGACTCGATGGGGCCTTCGTTGACCAGGCGCTGAAGGCAGTGGGTGCTCACGGGGGACCCGTGTCGCGCGGGCGAGCGCGCGATGAAACCCCCGGAATGGAGGGGGGTTTCGGTTTGACCAAAGTAAGTAACTGAACAGTTTGGATGTGGTCGTCTCTTCACGAGACCACTTAATCTGGAACGGACCCCCTGACACCGTTCCTCGCGTCGGTTGCCAGCCTTTCACAATCCAAATGAAGCCGCACATGAGAATCCCCTTTCAACTCCGCGGCAGGGCCCGTGTTCGCTGCGTGGCCGCAGCATCGTCAATTGCGGTCTGCCTTGTCGTTCTTACCCCGGCCACTCCCGCCGCCAGGGCGGAGGCGTCGGCGCAGCCTGCCGTGTCGGTCGCCGAGCTGAGGCGCGACGGCCTTCCTAGGAAGGTCCTGGTCGGCACGGAGATCACCGGATACGACGTGATCCTCAAGGATACGCTGGAGAGGCGCTTTCAGCGAATGGATGATTTTGTCGACGCGATGGCGGCACAGGCCAAGAGCAGCTACCCGGGCAAGCGTCTGGACCTGGCCGTGCTGTCGGAGTACTTCATGTCCCGGCCGTCGGACAAGCTTGAGCAGCAGGCGGTGACCCTAGCCGAGGTGCTGCCGCGGATATCCGCCTGCGCAAAGCTGCACGGGTGCTATATGGTCGTGCCGATGGTCCTCAGGGAGGACGTGACGCCCGCAACGTATAGCAACGCCGGCGTGCTGGTGGACAGGGAGGGGCGTGTGGCCGGCATCTACAGGAAGGTGCACCCGTGCACCGACCTCAAGTACGAGCTGCTGGAAGGCGGCATGACGCCGGGAACGGCATTTCCCGTCTTTGAGACCGATTTTGGGCGCCTGGGCATTCAGATTTGCTACGACGTGATGTACGCGGATGGCTGGCAGGCGCTGGCGAAGCAGGGCGCGGAGATCATCGCGCTCGCATCGGAGACGCCGCAGACCGCGCGCCCGTCGATGTACGCGCTCCAGCACAGGTACTATATCGTGAGCGCGACCCCCCGGGACCACGCCGCGGTGTACAACCCGCTCGGGTTGATCGAGGCCCAGGCCGTCAACCAGGAGGGGAGCGTGCTCGTCCACCAGATAGACCTGTCCTACGCGATCGTGGGCTGGCAGGAGGGGCTGGATGAGGGAAGGGGCCTCACCCGCAAGTTCGGGGACAAAGTGGGGTACTACTACAATGGCGGCGAGGACGCCGGTATCTTCTGGTCCAATGACCCGGCGATAACAGTCAGGAAGATGATGGACAGCTTCGGGTTTCCAGAGCCGGACGCAGACGTCGAGCGGTCTCGCTTGCTGCAGGACAAGGTTCGCGGGTGTCCCCCCGTGCTTCCCTAGGGGCGGCACGGATTCTGTCCCCTGCTTGCGCGCCATTCGCATAGCCAATCCGTACGGCATTGAATCCTAAGCCCGCCAAAGGAATTCTCGCGAAGCTTGTCGACCTGCCGCCCCTCCATTCGGCGCCGGGCCGCGGGCTGCGGACAAGGGAGCGCCCGGAGACTTGCGTGAGGAGTGCCCTTGCGGCCAAGGAGGGCGGGTTCTACGGCGTCACCACATCCAACCGAAAGGGCATCCCGGCGGTGGCGTTCGGCCCCTGCAGGATCGAGCCGGCGCACCCAGGGGACGAGTTCATCGATGAGCGGGAACCCGCGGACGGGGCCCGCGCATTCCCCCCAAGTCCTGCGTTTGCCTGCGCCCTAAGTGCCAATGGCCGCGCCAAGGGCGCCCAACAACGAGCTTATGAAGCCCAATAAGACCCCTGAAACGTCCCCTACGGCGATCCGCAAGCAGGGTCCGCGCCCGATCATCGCTTTTTCGAAGCCATTCCAGGCCATGAGCCCCGACGAAATGGCCGCGTTTATTGAGGAAGTCGGCTTGAACGGAATCGAAAGCCCCGTGCGCAGCGCGGGCCAGGTCGAGCCCGAGCGCGTGGAGGAAGATCTGCCGCGGCTACTTGAAGCGTTCCGGAAGCGGGGCCTGGATATCCCCGTCATCGTCACGGGAATCTCTTCCATAGGGCAGCCGCATGCCGAGAGGGTGCTTCGGACGGCGGCTAAGCTTGGGGTGAAGTGCGCCAGACTGGGCATATTCAAGTATGTCAGGGAGCGCCCGCTGGCGCAGCAGCTCACGGAAATTGGGAAGGTCTTGAAGGACATTGGCGACGCTTGCGGGGAGCTCGGAATCCAGGCTGCGGTGCAGAACCACTCCGGCTTCGATCGCTTCGCTGCGCCGATGTGGGACTTCTACACGGTTCTCAAGGAGTGCAAGATGAGGAATGTCGGGATCTGCTTTGACACGGCGCACGCCGCAATAGATGGCGGCCTGTCATGGCCCATTCAGGCGCGCTTGATGGAGCCCTATTACGCCGCGTTTTATGTCAAGGACTTCATCTGGGCGCGCGGCGCGAGCGGGTGGGGGTCAACGGGCGCGAGCGGATGGGGCGCAGTGTGGTGCCCGCTTGGGGAGGGAATGGTCGACCGGTCTTTTGTCGCCGGCTTGCGGGACTCGAGCTTCTCGGGACCCATCTGTCAGCACCACGAGTATCCCATGGCCAACCGTGCGGAAATGCTGGCCCACATGCAGAAGGACCTGCGGGTGCTCAAGGAATGGCTCGCCTGAGGGGAAGCGATGTTCGGGAACGAACCGAGACTGGACGGCGCCCGCGGCCTCCGAGGACGGGGACGGTTTGCCGAACGCCGGGGGTTGGCCGTTTGCGAGCAGGGATCTTCTGCCGGACTGCGGCCGGGCGTCATTTGCCGCGGGCCGATGGGGGAGGGTTTGATTTGGAGTGCCTGGAGTCGAATCCAAGGCCAAAGGATTCGTCCGAAGTTTCAGACATAAACAGAAAATGAAAAAACTACCATTGACCGTGTATTGGACGGCTGCCCTGTTCGCGTGCTGCGGCGCATTTGCCGCGCCTCCGATCGTCATTGACCTCTGGCCAGGTAAGCCTCCGGGCGACCTTCCGGATCGCGGCGCGGAAAAGACATTCATACGCACGTCGACCATCTATGGGACGAGTGTCTTGATCACGAATGTGACCAAGCCCACGCTGACGGTCTATCTCCCCAGCAGGGGTAGCAACACCGGGACAGCGATGATTATCTGTCCGGGCGGGGGCTACTGGGATCTCTACTGGGGAAATGAGGGGGAGCAGATCGCCTCGTGGCTGAATTTCGAGGGGATGACGGCCATCATCCTCAAATACCGTGTGCCGCGACCTCCCAATGTGCCCGAAGCCGACACCCCAATTGGTCCGCAGATGGACGCGCAGCGGGCAGTGAGTCTAGTTCGCAGCAAGGCCGCAGAATGGGGTATCAATCCAAACCGCATCGGAATCATAGGATCGTCGGTTGGCGGACACCTCGCGCTCGCCACGGCGACCAATTTCGCAAAACGGACATATGAACCCATCGATGCCATAGACGATTCGAGCAGCCGGCCCGATTTTGCGGTTCTCTGCTATTCGGGTTTCCTGAAGGAGGACCACAAGAACAATGCGACGTCTTTGAATATCTGGCCGGGCCTCCATATTCCGCAGGACACGCCGCCCGTCCTGCTAGTCCACTGCACGGACGACACGATGAGCCCCTCGGACAACAGCGTGATCATGTACCTTGCCTTGAAGAGGGCTGGGATTCCCGCGGAACTGCACATATTCGCGAAAGGCGAACATGACTTCGGCGTACGCCAGGACGGAAAGCTTCCCTCGAGCTGGCCCGACCTCTGCATAAAGTGGCTGCACAGCTTCGGGCTGCTCGATGTGCCCCGGTAGCGGGGGACCCCGAGTGCCGCATACCCCCGGGCTACGCCCTGCGACCGCGGACGGGGCGGGGTGGCTGCCCCTCTGTGTCCACCACCGCGGCCAAGATATGACAATGAGGCTCAATTCAAGGCCACCCGGGCCCATAGATGGCAGGGATGCCCGCCTTCGCGCTTCCCTGGTCTCCCGCTCGGGCAGGATTGGGCTCCTGGGCGTCGCGCTCCTTGGCGTCTTGGCGCCCGCCGATCCCGTGCGCGCCCAGGGCGAGTCGGCCGGCGCAGCGGCCCGGAGCCCGTCCGCGTCCCCAGCCTCCGCCCGCTACGTGGACAAGGCCTCGCCGGCCAGCAGCGACAGCCCCGGCAACGGCTCCCTGTCGAGTCCGTGGCGCACGATAAGCTACGGCATAAGCCGGTTGCGCGCCGGGGAGACCCTTTATGTGAAAGGCGGAATCTACTACGAGGCGCCCGACATCACCGGGCCTGCCGGCAGCGCCGGCGCTCCCACCGTCATCCGGGCGTATCCGGGGCAGAGGGTCACGATCCGCGGCAACGGCGTGGACTCGGGCCGGCTCAGGATAGAACGCACGCGCTACCTGACTGTTGATGGCTTCGGTGTCACCAACTTCAACCAGGGGATCTTCATTGAAGGCTCCGACCATATCCTGCTCCACAACTGCTCGGTGTACGGGGTCGGCCAGGAGGCCATCAGCATCCACTCCAATTCGTCCTTTGTGACCGTCGAAGGCTGCACGATCCACGACACGGGAACCTGGAAGCACAACGGGGAGGGGATCTACGTGGGCAGGGGCGACTCGGCTCCCGTTGACGTGGACAACACGAACAACGTGACGCTGATTCACAACACGATCTACAACACGACGGATGAGGCCATTGAGCTGAAGATCGGCACCCACGACATCACGGTCGACGGGAACATCGTCCATCATGCCAACACCGCCAACAACGGATTCGGGGGCGCGGCGATCGAGGTGAACCAGGCAGTCGGGTCCATCCAGCATTGGAACGGGAATCCGAACCATGTCGTCAGGAACAACATCGTTCACGACGTGGGACCGGGAACAGGCGGAGTCTTGTTCAATTCGGGAATCCGGGCCGGGACCGGGGGCAGGTACTACAATAACCTGATCTACGACATCAACCCTCCCGGGGTCGGCATCCTGACCGACAACAAGTCCGGCGATTCCTACACGCGCCACCTGTACCACAACACGATCGACGTGCCGAGCGACCGTGCGGTGGCCGGGTCCGCGGCCACGGACATCAAGAACAACATCGGGCCGGCCTCGGACGGCAACCTCGCGACCGCGAGGACCTTCTATGTCGACCGGGCCGATGCGAATTACCATCTGGCCCCCGGAAGCGCCCCGATCAACGCGGGCCTGGACCTTACCTCAATGGTCCCGACCGATATTGAGGGCGTGAGCCGATCGGCCAACCTGCCGCCCGACCTCGGGGCCTACGAGTATGTCCTGCCAGGAGGCTCCGCCCCGACCGCCGCGGCTCCGTTGCGGTGAGCGGCGCGAACTCCGTCCGGCTTCCGCCGGGTGAAGCGTCGAGTTCAAGACGCCTGCAAGATTCTGGGTGTGCAGCAGCGCTGTTGGAGATTAGTTTCGTTGACCGAACGTGCACGATTCGACGGAGTGGTTCGTGGCAGCCAGGAACAAATCATGATGATCAATAAGCAAACCGTCGTAGCCATTCTCCTCGCGTTACCCTTGTTTGCCGATGGGACCTACGCATCCGCCGAAGAGCGCGAACGCCTGCCCGAGGGTGACGTTGGCATCGCCTCAGAGTACCCTGGCGATAGAGGTATCGACAGGGCCCCCGCAGTGCTGTTCGCCGAAGATTTCGAGAGATGCTCATCCGTAGCCGACCTGCGCCCCAAATGGGATGAGCTCTATAACGAGACGCATCTCGGCATTGCCGACGGCGCAGGCAGCACGAACGGTAGGGGAAGATCTCTGGTGCTGACCATACCCAAGCAGGACGTTCCGCTCGATACCGGCGTTGCCAAACTGTTCACTAACACGCAGAAGATTCTCTTCTTGCGGTGGTACGAGAAGTTCGACGGAGGATGGTTTGTGCCGGATGCATCAGTCCACAACGGAGCTTCGATTTCATCCAAGTACTTCGACCAGGGGCGCGCGACCCCCGGGGTGCGAGCCGACGGGCACAACAAGTTCTTGGTCAACTTCGAAAACGAGAACTCGACCGGCGCCGCTCCAGGCAACATGAATGTCTACGTCTACTGGCCTGAGCAAGGCGAGCGGTGGGGCGATCACTTTTTCCCTTCCGGCATGGTGCTACCCTACGCGGAAAAGCGATCGGGAGAGGCCACCTTTGGGAAGCATTTCGAGGCTCGGCCAGATTTTTCGCCTGCTCTCGATCGATGGTACTGCTACGAGTACATGGTCAAGGTCAACACGCCGGGCAACCGCGACGGACGCATCGCAATGTGGGTGGATGGCAAACTCATCGCGGACTTCCCGAACATGAGGTTGCGAGATACCGCAGCCCTCGAGATAGATCGCATCGGTTTCGACGTCTATATTGCCAAAAACACGAGACGCGCGAATCAGAAGTGGATCGACGATGTGGTCGCCGCCACTTCCTATATCGGCCCGATCACTACCCCAAAGTAGGTGGCCACTTCAGCCGAAGGATAGTACGACGAGGCGCCACACGAGGCCGGGAATCTGACCAGGCGCCTTCCCCGCATGTGAGCTGACCGTCCGCTGAGGATGGGGAGGAGCCTCAAAGGAACGAGGTTGGCGCAAATTCCAACCGAGCGTGTCCGCAGAAAAGGAGCCGGGCTCGCGGGACGGGATCAGGGTATCGTTATGATTTCGCTTTCCCCGACTGTCCGTCCCCAATAATCGGTCGCCCTTACCGTGGCATAGCCGCGCTCGCCGATTGGCCGCTGATAGACAAATCCCGTCTCGATTTGGTCGGCGGCGTTCACACGCAAGAAAGGTCCTGTTTTCGCCGGCGCATATAATACCTCATAGGTCTTAACAAAACGCGAGGCGCTGCTCCATTTGATCATGACGTCCTCGTGCTTGCCCGAAAGGGACGGATAGCACTGCGAGTAGATGCCGGTGATCGGCTCGGCGCCCGAGCCCGGGTCGGCGCTGATCAGAACCAAGCTCACCCCCGGCAGGGGAAGGTCGAAGTCCCGTGAAAGGGAGGACCCGGAGACGTCGTCGATCGGCTCGCACACGTCCAGCTCCTGGTGAAGGCGCAGCATTTGGATCTCCTCATCTGTCGGGGCCATTGGGGCGCCCAAGGCCAGCCACTGCTGAAACGTGTCGCCGTGCTTCGAATCGATGCGATAGTGCGCGTACTTTCCCTTCGAGAATGGAATATTCCTCAGATTAAGCCTTATCCTTGTCGTTCCGACGGCATCCGTCTGGTCGCTATAGTTGTAGACCAGCACCGCGACCTGATTGGAACCGCGCTTGGTCGCGATTGCGCCGACGCCGTCCTCCAATTTCCAACCCGTTACGAGGCAGCGCTCATTGCCGAGAAGAGCTAAGGCGGTGCGCACGGTATGCGAAGGTTTCTTTATGAACGCGAATTGCTCGTCAGTTCCGAAGCGCGTCAGCTGCGCCCGGAATTCCCATGGGCCCCAGCACGAATCGTCATTTGATAGGCGATAGTCGATGTGCCGGCCGCCTGTGATGCTGGCTCCGTCTATGATGCGAACAAGGTGCTCATTGACGCTGCGGGCGATGAAGGCCGCGTACCAAGGGGTGGCACGGTGGTCGCGCGGCGTGTTCCAGCCCACCTCGCTGTCGGCCTCGTTGTCCAATATCGGCAACGAGCTGAATCGCGGGTGCTCGCGGAGGATGACATTGATTATTGGAGCCTCGATATCCACCATTTCCTTCGGCTTGCGTTTGCGATGGAACGAAATGAAGTCGAGTCGCACGCCTTTCTCGCCGGTGAAAAAATTGGTGCCATTGTCGCAGTGGTCCATGAAGGTCCGAAAAAGGCCGCCGTACCCTATGGGGTGTTCGGCTATTGCGGGACCGCCGAAACGCAGCGCGGGATCAGCAGCTTTCAGCCCCTCGGAGCAGGCGTCGTAATAATTGTTCAGTTCGGCCGGAGTGTGCCATTTCCACTCGTAGTTTCCATCAGGCTCGTTCCAAGATTCGAAGAGCCATGAGCGGACTTCAGATTGGCCGTAGCGTTGTTCCAGATGGAGCGCAAGGTCGGTAACCAGGCGCTTCCAGGCATAGAGCTGCGCGCGGTCGAGGAAGCTCGTGAAATAGCTCGAGGGATTTCCCATCACCGCGAAGGTCGGTGTCAGGCCGGCGGCACGGATCGTATCCTGCATGTGGTCGAGATCCGTCCAGTCGTAGACCGCCTTATCGGTCCCAAGTCCGGTGGCCCGCACCATATTGAGCTGGTCGTGGGTCCGGAACCAGCGGCCGCCGCCGTAAGGCACCGAGCCGACATGCTGCAGGTCCTGGTCCAACGCGCGGGTCCCCTTTCCCTGGTCCTGGCCCGACGAGCTCCAGAGATTGGAATCGAGAGCGCCCGTCGTGTGGGAAAAGTCGACCGAAAGCGTCGTCTCAGCCGCCACACCCTTGGCGATCAACACTTCCGCCAGTAGAATACCGCAGAGAAGCTTCATGATTGGTTTGTTGGTGTTCCACGTCATGAGAATGCGACGATAATCGGGGATCGGGTTAATTAGCCACTGTCAATCAGGCCGGTCCTGAGGAACGCCTCTCAGACGGCTAACGCGATAAGGTGTGGAGCGATCACGAGCTGAAGCTGATCCAGGGGACGCAACAGGAAGTACCAATATAGAGACCCTGGAGCTTCTGGAAGTTCATATCAGCCACGCTCACGACGGTGCTTACCGCGTCCCCGAGCGGGCCGTTGAGCCGGTGTCTGCTCTTCAGCTTGTCTGCTTCGGCGAGCAAAGCCGTAGGGTCAACGACGTGGACGGCGCCGCCATTGCAGCGCTTCCGAAAGGCTGCCGGGGCCAGGCTGGGCCAGGGTCCCACCCGAGGCATCCCTAACTGCCCCGCCGCGCTGGCCGACAGCCGGCCTCCCCAAGATCCCAGACGGACTAATTCCGGGGGGCCAGGACGTCATCCAGGAGCGCCGGTGTGCCGGCTACGCGCTCCAAATGCGGGTAGCGCAGGCCCCCGTGATAGTCTAGGCTCACGGTGGAGAAGCGGTTGCCTTTCCTTACGAGCAGGCTTATCGGCGCAGCGCCTGGCTTGGCCGCCTCCCTGATCGCGTCCCTTAGTCTGTCGTCGTCGTAGGCAATGCCGTTGACGGCTACGATCTGGTTCCCGTCGGTCAGACCCACGGCAAAGGCGGGGCTGTTCCAGACGACGTCGCTAAGCGTGGCGTCGGCTTCGATGACAAACCCCAGTGAAAAGTCGAAATCGGCGACCTTCCTGGGCTTCTCGCCGCTATGGTAGAACGTGGACTCCTTGTCCGTGTAGACCAGCCGGTAGCCGCCCCGCGTGATTCCATCCAGGGGCGCCCCGGGGCCGTGGCCCTCCAGCCGCGAATGCAGGAAGCCCGCCCAATCGTAGGCCATGACGTCGTTCAATGCCTTCACGACATCATCGAAGGTGTAGGTCACGGTCCCGAAGCTGCCGTCGTCGATCCCGAAGAACGCCCGGGCGAAGTCATCGAGCGACCTCTTGCCGTCTGTCCGCTCGCGTATCAGCGTGTCGGCATCCAGCCAGATCAACACGCCTTCCCAGTAGTAGTCCTGATTTCGCTCCCAGGAGCCCCATTGGATCGGCTGGCTTGAACCGGACTGAACGGCGAGGATGACCGGGCCGTTCGTGGTGTCCTGCAGCGCCCGCCAGGAACGGCCCGGGCGGTTATCGAACGTGGCGGCCTCAAACGCGAGCAGGTCAAGCGCCTGCTGCTTGGAAAGGAACCCGGAGCGCGTTTCCAGGACCTTGCCCCAGAAGTCGGTCTGACCCTCGTAGACCCAAAGCAGGCTGTCGCGCATCGGGACGTTGAAGTCGGGAGTCCAGAGGTCGGCGGGCCGGCGAAACTTCCCGTTCCACGAATGGATGTACTCGTGCGGCAGGAGGTCGCGGGTGATGACGGATTTGTCCCAGTCCGTGAAATACGCGGGCAAGGTTATATTCTCGCTCGAGCGGTGGTGCTCAAGGCCGACGCCGGCAAGGTTGTCCGAAAGCCCCAGCAGGAAGTCGTAGTGGTTGTAATGGCGCGAGCCGAAGACCTTGAGCACCTGCGGCACAAGCGCACGGTATGCGGCAAGCGCCCCGGGTCCCATCTCCAGGTACTTCGGATCGTCGGCAAACACGTTGAGCCGAACCGGAAACTCGGCACCGGGATCGAGATCCACCTGGTTGTAATAGCGGCCGGCGAGGATCGGAGAATCCACCAGGGTTTCCAGGGACACCGGCTTGAAGCGGGCCTCACCCCCGGACAAGGAAGCCGTCTCCAGCGCCGTGGCGAATCGCCACCCGTCGGGCAGCTTGATGCTCGGCTCCACCTGTATCCGGCTGACGTAGTAGCCCGCGGGATAGAGCACCACCGTGTTCCACTCGAGGTCCAGGATGTCCGGTGAGACGGCGACGTCTCCTCCCTTTGCGTTCACCGCGGTGAGGAACTGGAACTCCAGTTCGAGGGAGGTCGCCCCCTCCGGGATGACCAAATGGAAGGCCGTCATTTCGACGGTATCCCTCACCCATTCAACCGGCTGGCCAGCGGCGGTGATCACCAGGCCGGCAAGGCTCGCGACCGGGCCCCCCGGGCCATGAGTCCCCGGCAGCCATTTTGGATACAGGAGGTCAATCCGCCCGGCGCCCGAGACCGGGATGCTCTCTCGGACCCTGAAGATCTTGCGGTCGAGATCAGTCGCGTCGACCCGAAGCTGAACGGTCCCGTGATAATCCACGTCTTGCGGTGCGGCGATCGCGGGCGGCATCGGTGCGGGACGAGGGACGCCGGCAGGCTGCCCGGCGGGAGTCGCCTCGCAGACGAACACCAAAAGGAGGGCCGGCAGGATGGCGTGTTTCATCGGGAAATCGCCATTACGCGATGCGCCCCCGGGGAAGTCGAGCGGAGACGGCCTCCCCTGTGGGGCGGTGAGTGAGCATTCAAGTTCACCGCGGCGGGTTCCTTCACCTGTCTGCGGGGAATCGAATTCGAGGTGGGTTTCTGCGCGCACCGCGCGGCGGTCGAATTAGAGTTCGGGTCTTCCGCGGATCGCCGCGCGATTTGGCCTCCTATCGAGGGCCCCAGGCACCAGGAGGTGAATGGCGAAGCACCGGGGGAAAGCCGCGACTCAACGTGTGCACCGACGGGAGGCCTGAAGGTCCGTTTCGCATGGGGAGCCTTAAGTCCATCCGTATGCATGTATTCGGGCGCGGCTTGGGTCGCGTCACCGCGCAAGCGGAAGATGGTCGGGGCGATTGGATTCGAACCAACGACCTCCTGGTCCCAAACCAGGCGCTCTACCAGGCTAAGCTACACCCCGGGGTGAGGGGCCAACGCAGGACCCTTTCCAGCGGGAGTCAAGACACGATGTCTCAGAGAGCGCAATCTGCTTGCCTGCCATGGATTTTCCCTCTTTCCTGACACCTCCTACAACACTAATCCATGGACACTATTTCTCGCGAAAATAACAGCCTGCTCCCGATGGGCGGCGTCATCATTGGAGCTGTCGCGCTCATCATAGGCGGCTTTGCGGCCATCAAGCTCAACACGTTGAGCCACACCGTCGCAGCCCAAGGCGATAAAGTCGCGAAGATCGACGACATTGCGTCGCAGGTCGCCTCCGCCTCGCAGGCAAGCGACAAGGCCGCGCGGGACATCACCACGCTCCAGAACTCGACGCAGGCCGCCGTCAACCAGCTCGGCACCGAACTCGCGACGCTCGACGAGAAGGTCAAGCACGTCGAGGAGTCCCACGTGGCAAAGGCCGCCAAGGGGCCGAAGGGCGAGCCCGCGGTTGCCGGACCTGGCGAGTACATCGTGAAGCCGGGCGACACGGGTGCGAAGATCGCGCGGGCGAGCGGCTGTTCCCTTGCGGACCTGACGTCGGTCAACTCGGGTGTCAGCTGGACCCATCTGAAGGTCGGAGAGAAGCTGAAGCTGCCAGAGAAGAAGTGATCACTGGGGAGCCTTCCCGGTGGGTGCGCGAGGGCGAGCGACTGCTCCTCTCGACGCGTGTGTTGGACGTCTGGAGCCTGCGGTACCGCCACCCCCTGAGGGGCACGGAGAAGGACTTTGTCGTGGCGCGCGCTCCGGACTGGGTGAACGTCGTCGCGGTCACCCCTGAGGACAAGATCATCCTGGTGAGGCAGTTCCGCTTCGGCTCGAACGCCCTCTCGCTCGAGATTCCGGGCGGCGTGATAGAGCAGGGGGAGGACCCGATCGCGGCCGGCGTCCGCGAGTTGTCCGAGGAGACAGGCTACGGAGGGGGCAGGGTGAGCCTGATGGGAAGCGTCCACCCCAATCCCGCGATCCAGGACAACCGCTGCCACTTCGTGCTGGTCGACGGCGCGGTGCCCACCGGCCCGACGAAGTGGGACCACGACGAGGAGATCCAGGTGTCGGCGCAGGGCGTGCCCGAGGTGCTGGCGCTGGCGCGCGGCGGGGGCATCACCCACAGCCTCACGGTCGCGGCGCTCCTTTTCTACGGGGGCGTCCGGGCCGTTTGACTAAGCGCGGCACCGGCATTAGTTAGCCGTCACCTTTTCCCGTGGCCCCCGTTTCCACTCCGGCATGACCGCCTCCCAATTCGCAAACAACCCCGCCGCACTCGGCGAGCCGGGCGCCCCGGGCGCCCTCCCGCAGCTGCTGGAGCGGGAGATCCGGAGCATCTACTCGAGGAGCCCGATCTACGGGCGCCGGTTCCCCCTGCACCACGAGGCGCTGCGGTGGTCCTGCTACCGGGAGATCCCGGCGCTCTCCAAGCGGGAGATCGTCGAGAAGGGCCACCAGTCCTTCTTCCCGGACTACCGGGAGATCGAGCGCGGCCTTGCGGACCACCGCTTCGAGTACGAGAACACGTCGGGCACCACCGCCGCCCCGATGACGGTCATCATGGAGGACGGCTGGTGGACCGCGCAGACGCTCCGGGCCTACCGCGCCTCGCCGATCCTGCGCGAGTTCGCGGACCGGCCGCACCGCAAGTGCGTGCTGGCCCCGGTGGGCTGCTCCAGCAACCTCTGCCCCTACGAGGACCACCCGTTTCCGCACCGCTACTTTGACGGTACCGTCTATCTGAACCTCTCGAGCGACCCGTTCGCCTTTTCCGAGGCGGAGTGGGACCGCATCGTCGTCGAGCTCCAGGCGACACAGCCCGAGATCCTCGAGGGCGAGCCCGTCTACCTCTCGCTCCTCGCTCGCGCAGCCGCCAGGCGCGGCGTGCGGGTCCCGAGCATCCGCGCGGTCATCCTGACGTACGGAAAGGCGAGCACCCAGCACGGCCGGCGGATCGCGGCGGCGTTTCCCGCCCCGCAGGTCGACCTCTACGGCTCCACCGAGGCGGGCTACCTCTTCGTGGGCGAGGCGTTCCGGGACGACTCCAGGGCCATCGACGAGAACGCGTTCATCGAGCTGGTGCCCTGGCGGCCCGACATGCCGGGCGTGCACCAGATCCATGTCACGACCCGCGGGCGAGAGGCGATGCCGCTGCTGCGCTACCACACGGGGGATATCGTGAAGGCGATGCCGGACGGTTTCAGGATCCTCGGCCGCGAGCGCGACCTGTACTTCAGGCCCGACGGCTCGCTTGTCTCGCCCTGCGACATCGACGCCGCGCTTCCCGCGGCCTTCACCTGCTGGCACTACTGCCTGAGCCAGACGGGCGCGAACCGCTGGGACTTCCACTACGTCGCCGACCGGACGGCCCACGGCCAGGACGTCGAGGCCGCGCTCGCCGGGCTGCTGGGTCCCGGCGTCCGGGTGAACGCGTTCCGGCGCAAGTCGCTTGCGCCGGCCGCAAGCGGCAAGTTCTCTCTGCTCAAGCCACTTGCGAAGGGCTAAGCCCTTCTTGGGCGGGTTAGGGTCCCTAATTCCGGGCGATGCCCAAAGCCGGGTCTTTACTCGCGCGCCCGGGACAGTTGGACTGGATGCCAGCGACTCTTCAATGGACCTCGTCCGCAACCTTTTCGGCAGCACCATAGGCAGGAAACTGATCATGGCCGTCACCGGCGTGGTCCTGATCGGGTTCGTCGTCGGCCACCTGGTCGGCAACCTCCAGGTGTACGAGCACCCCGACCGGATCAACGGCTACGCGCATTTCCTCCAGTCGCTCGGTCCCCTGCTCTGGGCTGTGAGGGCATTCCTGCTTGCCTGCGTCACGCTCCACATCTGGTCGGCCACGGTCCTGATGCTCGAGAGCCGGCGGGCACGCGGCGACGAGCCCTACGCGGTGAACCGCTGGATCCGGGCCTCGATCTCGTCCCGCTACATGCGCGGCACCGGCTACGTCGTCCTGGCGTTCATCCTCTACCACCTGGCCCAGTTCACGGTCGGGGTCGCGCAGCCGGCGTCGTTCAAGACGAACCTGGCCCCCTACACGATGGTGGGCGACTACCACATCGCGGGCGTGACCGTCGTCCGGGCGGGCACGGAGGTCCTCGACGTCCGCACCATGGTGATCCGCGGGTTCGAGAACCCCGTCGTCTCCATCTTCTACATCGTGGCGGTGGGCCTCCTCTCGCTGCATCTCCTTCACGGGGCCGACAGCCTCTTCCAGACGCTCGGCTGGCGCAGTCAGCGGTGGGAGCGCGGGCTGCGGGTGGTCGTCACGCTGCTGTGCGCCGCGTATTTCCTCGGCAACCTTGCGATTCCCGGCGGCGTGCTCCTCGGGATGCTCAAATAGAACCGTCGCACCATGGCCCAACTTGACTCCAGGATCCCCAAGGGAGAGCTCGCCGGAAAATGGCAGCGGCACAAGGCGGACATCCGCCTCGTCAACCCGTCAAACAAGCGCAAGTACGAGGTGATCGTCGTGGGCGCGGGGCTCGCGGGCGCCTCGGCCTCGGCCTCGCTGAGCGAGCTCGGCTACCGGGTGAGCTGCTTCGTGTTCCACGACAGCCCGAGGCGGGCCCACTCCATCGCCGCCCAGGGCGGCATCAACGCGGCCAAGAACTACCAGAACGACGGCGACAGCGTGCACCGGCTCTTCTACGACACGATCAAGGGCGGCGACTACCGCTCGCGCGAGGCGAACGTGCACCGGCTCGCGGAGGTGTCGGTCAACATCATCGACCAGTGCGTGGCGCAGGGCGTCCCGTTCGCGCGGGAGTACGGCGGCCTGCTCGCAAACCGGTCGTTTGGGGGCGCCCAGGTTTCCCGCACCTTCTACGCCCGCGGGCAGACCGGCCAGCAGCTGCTCCTCGGGGCATATTCGGCGCTTTCCAGGGAGGTGGCCTCCGGCGGGGTCAAGCTCCACACGCAATCCGAGATGCTCGACCTGGTCGTCGTCGGCGGCCATGCGAAGGGCATCATCGTCCGCGACCTGGTGACGGGCGAGGTCACCCGGCATTCGGCCGACGCCGTCATCCTCGCGACGGGCGGGTACGGCAACGTCTTCGATCTCTCCACCTACGCCCGCGGCTCGAATGCGACGGCCATCTGGCGCGCCTACAAGCGCGGGGCGTGCTTCGCCAATCCGTGCTTCACGCAGATCCACCCGACGTGCATCCCGGTCTCGGGGGAGTACCAGTCGAAGCTCACCCTCATGTCGGAGTCGCTTCGCAACGACGGCCGCATCTGGGTGCCGAAGAAGAAGGAGGACCGGCTCAAGCCCCCGGCGTCGATCGCCGAGGGGGACCGTGACTACTACCTGGAGCGGATCTACCCGAGCTTCGGGAACCTCTGTCCGCGCGACGTGGCGTCGCGCGCGGCGAAGCGCGTCTGCGACGAGGGGCGCGGGGTGGGGGAGAGCGGGCTCGGGGTCTACCTGGACTTCGCCGACGCCATCGGCCGCCTCGGCGAGGCCGGCGTGCGCGAGCGCTACGGCAACCTCTTCGACATCTACCACGAGATCACCAACGAGAACGCCTACGCGGTCCCGATGAGGATCTTTCCCGCGGTCCACTACACGATGGGCGGGCTCTGGGTGGACTACAACCTCATGTCCAACGTCCCGGGGCTCTTCGTCCTCGGCGAGGCGAACTTCTCGGACCACGGGGCGAACCGTCTCGGCGCCTCGGCTCTCATGCAGGGCCTGGCGGACGGGTACTTCGTGATCCCGTACACGGTCGGCGACTACCTCGCGTCGCAGAAGCCGGGATCGAGACCGCCGGCGGACGGCGCCGAGTTCAGGCAGGCCGAGGAGAACGTGGCGTCCCTCACCTCGAGGCTTCTGTCGGTCAAGGGCAGGAAGCCCGTGAGCCACTTCCACAGGCGCCTGGGGCACATTCTCTGGCAGGGCTGCGGGATGGCGCGCAACAAGGCCGGCCTTGAGCTGGCGATCCGCGAGATCCCGGCGCTTCGCGAGGAGTTCTGGGGGAACGTCAACGTCCCCGGCACGGGCGACTCGCTCAACCAGTCGCTCGAGCGCGCGGGCCGCGTCGCCGACTTCCTCGAGCTCGGCGAGCTCATGTGCCGCGACGCGCTCACCCGCGAGGAGAGCTGTGGCTGCCACTTCCGCGAGGAGCACCAGTACCCGGACGGCGAGTGCAAGCGCGACGACACGGCCTTCGCGCACGTCGCCGCGTGGGAATACGCGGGCGAGGGCAAGGCCCCGGTCCGCAACACCGAGCCGCTCGTCTACGAGGCGGTGAAGATGAGCGTCAGAAACTACAAGTGATGAGCACGAAGACCTTCAGCGTCACCCTGCGCGTCTGGCGCCAGCCGGGCCCCGGCAAACCCGGCGCGTTCGTCGAGTATCCCGCCGCGGGCGTGAACCCCGACATGTCGTTCCTCGAGATGCTCGACGTCGTGAACGACGAGCTGACCGCGAAGGGCGAGGAGCCGATCGCGTTCGCGCACGACTGCCGCGAGGGGATCTGCGGGACGTGCTCGCTGACGATCGACGGCAAGCCGCACGGGCCGCACCGCGGCGTCGCCTCGTGCCAGACCTACATGCGCAGCTACAAGGAGGGCGACACGATCGTCGTGGAGCCGTTCCGCGCCCGGCCCTTTCCCGTCATCAAGGACCTGATCACCGACCGGAGCGCGTTTGACGCGATCCAGCAGGC
>CAYQOH010000015.1:0-24112 GCA_964419075.1 uncultured Opitutaceae bacterium
TCGTTCCTGAGCTGCTCAAGGTGCTTGTTGATCTCGGCTTCGGGAAGCCCCGCAATCTGCGCCATCTGCGCGGTGGTGAGGTAGCCGCCTTCGATCAGGAGCTTGAGGACCGGGTTCATGAGGGGTGCCAGCGTCGCATAGGTTCGCGGGGGTTAGCCATCCCAAAAGCGATTCCCGGGATTGCGTCCCGTGGCCGGTTCCTACATGCGGTGGGCTCCCATGTTTGATTCCCTAACCGAAAAGCTGTCCTCCGCCCTCAGAAACCTGCGGGGGGTCGGCAAACTCTCCGAGGAGAACATGGCGGCGGCCCTGGCCGAGGTCCGCGCCGCCCTCCTCTCGGCCGACGTGCATTTCAAAGTGGCCCGGGAGTTCGTGGAGCGGGTCCAGGCCCAGTGCGCCGGCCAGGAGGTCCTGAAGGGCGTCACGCCCGGCCAGCAGATCGTCAAGATCATCCACGACGAGCTCGTCCGCCTCCTGGGTGAGGGCTCGACGGAGCTCAGCGCGGCGCGGCCGCTCAAGGTCATGATGGTGGGCCTTCACGGCTCGGGAAAGACGACCTCAACCGCAAAGCTCGGCCGCCTCCTCAAGAAGCGGGGGTACCGGCCGTTCGTCGTCGCCTGCGACGTGCAGCGGCCTGCGGCCATCGACCAGCTGGAGATCCTGGCGCGCCAGGAGGGGCTGGGATTCTACGCGGACCGCGCGTCGAAGGACGTGCCCGCCATCGGCAGGGCGGGCCTCGCCGCGGCCGAGGGCTCCGACGCGGTCCTTTTCGACACGGCCGGCCGCCTGCAGATCGACGAGGTGCTGATCGACGAGGTCCGGCGCCTCAGCGCCGCGGTCGGCCCCGACGAGGTCCTCCTCGTGGCGGACGGCGCGCTCGGCCAGGAGGCCGTCAATGTCGCCAAGGCGTTCCACGACGCACTTCAGCTCACGGGACTCGTCTTGACGAAGCTCGACGGCGACGCCCGCGGCGGGGCGGCCCTGTCGATCAAGTCCATCACCGGCATCCCCATCAAGTTCGCCGGGACCGGCGAGAAGGCGGAGGACTTCGAGACCTTCTACCCCGACCGGCTGGCGTCGCGGATACTCGGGATGGGCGACGTCGTGTCCCTGGTCGAGAAGGCGCAGGAGTCGATCGACCAGAACGAGGCCGAACGGATGGCGGAGAAGATGCGCAAGGCCGACTTCAACCTCGAGGACTTCCTCTCGCAGCTCCAGTCGGTCAAGAAGATGGGCTCCATGCAGAGCATCCTGGGGATGATGCCCGGAATGAGCGGCGTCCAGCTGGGCGACGGCGCCGAGCGCCAGATGGCTCGGACCGAGGCGATCATCAAGTCCATGACGCTCCAGGAGCGCCGCAAGCCGGACCTGCTCAACGGGAGCCGGCGCCAGAGGATCGCGAAAGGCTCGGGCGTCAAGCTCTCTGACGTCAATCAGCTCCTGAAACAGTTCCAGCAGATGCAGAAGGTTATGCGCATGATGAAGGGCGGGAACCAGAAGAAGCTCATGCGCCAGATGGAGGCCATGAAGGGCCGGGGCGGTTTTCCAAGTATGTGAGCATTCCCCGCTTGAATCCACAAATCTTGTGATCGGTTAATAGGCATTCTCTGGCGCGCGATTGTGCTGTGGGTTACGTGAGGCATGGGTAGGTGGCTAGGTCGCTGGGAGCAAAGTTCCACTCTTCTTGCGGTGATTAACCCTGTTTATTCGCCGTATAATTGCGGCGTTTGACGCTTGCTATTCACCGCAAATTTGCGGAATATCGAATCGATGCGTTATATCCATCAATTACCCCAATGGCCTCATTTCCAATGGGATTACGAAAAGATAATGCCAATCCTCTCGGAAGCCAGGCATCAACAGGGATTATTACTGGGCGGAATGCAGAGCTTGGGCTTCCAGTTTCGACAGCAGACCAACCTTGAGAACCTGGCGGTCGAAGTAATCAAGTCTAGCGCGATTGAGGGGACCGTGTTTGACCCTGCATCGGTACGTTCGTCGATTGCACGTCGCATGGGACTTCCATCTGAACGGGAGGGATCCTCAAGCCGGGACGTTGAGGGCGCAGTGGAGATGATCCTCGATGCCACCCAGCAATACAACGAGCCGCTCACCGAGGACCGGCTGCTCGGATGGCAAGCCTCCCTCTTCCCGGCCGGGCGCAGCGGCATTCAACGCATTGCTGTGGGCAAGTGGCGCACCCCGGAAATGGATCCTATGCAGGTCATTTCCGGTCCCTTAAGCCGTTACCGAATCCATAAAAAAAATATTCACTTTGAAGCCCCTACCGCGGACCGATTGCCTGGCGAGGTTGCAGCATTCCTGAAATGGTTCGAGAGCGCGGATCGAACCGACCCCGTACTACGAGCTTCTATTGCCCACTTTTGGTTTGTGACAATACACCCGTTTGAAGACGGAAATGGGCGCGTTTCGCGCGCGATTGCGGACATGGCCTTGGCCCGGTCGGAGGGATCTGGCATGCGCTTCTATAGCATGTCCGCACAGATCGAGAAGGAGAAGCAGGAGTATTACCGCATTCTGGAGACTTCGCAAAAAGGCGGGCTCAACATCACAGCGTGGCTTGAATGGTTTGTCGGATGCTTCGAGCGCGCTGTTATCGGCGCAGCTGACACTCTCGAACGCATAGTGGCAAAGGCTGCTCGCTGGGAGCGGTTCAACGAAATGGTTGAGCCCAATGAGCGGCAGCGGAAAGTACTCAACGCCCTTCTCGATGCTGGCGAAGAAGAATTCTCCACATCGAAATACGCTAAACTCGCCGGCGCTTCACTCGACACAGCCTTGCGCGATATCAAGCATCTGATTCAAGCTGGTGTCCTAATACCCAGCGTAGGCGGTGGTCGCAGCACGAAGTACATGCTGTTACCGCCGTGCTAATCGGGAGCAGGTTATGACTAATCTAGGACGTCTACCGTGCAAGCGAATGCAGAAATTTGTGCCGCGATGTGCCACTATAAACAGTTTTGCCGGGAGGAGTCTCAATAATCCTACAGAGCTAAGTTGTTGGCCACGCAATACCCACAGCAGATGCAGAAGATGATGAGGATGATGCGGGGCGGAAACCAGAAGAAGCTCATGCGCCAGATGGAGGCCATGAGGGGCAAAGGCGGGTTTCCTGGGATGTAGTCAAAGTGAGCCATGACTCATGGCTCGCGTGATTGCGCCAGTCCGGAAGAACAGTCGGCCGTCGGCGCGGGCCTCCCCGGCGCCTACCGGTCTGCCGGCGCCGTGCGCGCCACCGATATTACGGCATCGAATGCCGGCTTTGGATTGTAGGAGCGGTCGAAAAGTAGCGGATAATTCGTGCGGCCATACACCGGGTACATGTTCAGCCAGGATGACCCGTCGGTCACGCCCCAGAAGCTTACTCGCTGCATCACATCGCGGTGCTTTAGGAAGACCTTGAACAGGTCCGCGTACCGCTTCGCCAATCTCTGCTGCAGGGAATCCGGAAGCCCGGCCGTGTAGGGGTCAATCGTTGCGTTTAGCGGGATATGCATCGGTTGCTCCGCGAAATCGTTCTCCTTCACACCGGGCAACACGTCGATGTCCATTTCGGTGACGCTCACCTTCACCCCGAGTTTGGCGAACATGGTGATGGTCTCGTCAACCTCCTCAAGAGTCGGCGTCTCCAATCCGTAATGGCCCTGCAGGCCGATGGCCGTTATGTGAACGCCGTGCGATTGAAGGTTTCGGACCAGGGCGATAGCGGCATCACGCTTTGCCGGACTTTGCCGTGAGAATTCGTGGTAATAGTAGAACTCGTTGTAGTAGAGCTGAGCATTGGGGTCGGCCTCGTGCGCGAATTGGTAGGCCTTAAGCACGTAGTCATCGCCGATTATCCGCTCCCATGGGGTCTTCGTCATCGAGCCATCGTAGCTCAGCGCCTCGTTCACGACGTCCCAACCGTTGATCTTGCCCTTGTATCGCCCGACCACCGTCAGGATGTGGTCGCGCATCCTTGCCAGCAGGGTCTCGCGGTCGGCCGGATTGCCCTTGTCATCCTCGAACACCCATTTCGGCGTCTCATTGTGCCAGACCAGGTTGTGGCCGACGATGAACATGCCGTTCTTGAGGCCGAACTCAACATAGCGGTCCGCCCTTGAGAAATCATAGACGCCCGGCTTCGGGTGCAGCTGCTGCCACTTGAGGCAGTCCTCGGGGCTGATCGCGTTGAACTGCTCCTTAACGAGTGCGGCCGCCCTGGCATCCGATTCGTCAAACTGCGAGTCGTTCAGGGCGGCGCCGACCAGGAACGCGCCTTTGTAGGCGTCCTTTAGCGTCGTCTGATCCTTCGCCCGTGCGGACGGGCTAACCGCGAGAACGGCGGCAATTGCGGCTGATGCGAGGCAATGGATTGCGCAGGTTGTCTTCATGGGGCGAGTCTTGGGGGTTTGCGCGAACTTCGGTGAGGTGGCCAAGCATTTACCCGGTTCTGGCGCCGGAAAAGCGCGCTGGGTCACTCTATCCATCCGTCGCCCCAAAGCTAGGATGAATTGGGTTCTCGCAATTCAGACAGTGGCGGTGGTTCGCGTGAAACGACCTCATCGGTGATTCGGATGAGGTGCTCGGAAGCTCACCCCAATTCCAGGCCGCGGCGCCTGGAGCATCCGTTGCGCAACTGCCAGGACACGCGGCCCCTTAGGGCCGGATTCACGTCAACGGCCCAGATACTTATCACGGCCGCGGACAAGCGCTTCCATCTTACGATCGACGATCGAGCGCTTCAGCATCCAAAAACCGCAGTCAGGATGGACCCATTTCAAGCGGCCTTGGCCAACCGACCGCTCCACCTCCTCGATGCGTCCTGCAACCTCGTCAGGGGTCTCGATATGGTTCACCTTCACGTCCACGACGCCAACGCCAAGGGCGATTCTCCGATCGACGTGTTTCAGCGCATGGAGGTCGCTCGGCGGACGATGGGCGAGCTCGAGGACAAGGTGATCGGCATGAAGCGCGTTGAGGAAGCCCAGGAGCGCCTTCCAGCTGCCCTTCTGGATCGTCTGTCCGCCGTAGTTACCGAAACAGAAATGAACGGCGCGTTGGGTGCCGCGGCCGATGGCGTCCAGAACCAGATTGATCGACGCCGCGGCCAACGGGCCGTCCTTGGGGTTGCCCGGGATGTTGGCCTCGTCAACCTGAACACAAGCCGCCGGTAGACCGCGCATCTGGGTCGCGAGGATCTCGCCCAGTGCCATGTTGAGCCTTTCGAAGCTCGGGTAGTGGTGGTCGAGAAGCGTCCGGGCCAGCATGTATGGGCTTGTGACGGTGAACTTGAATTCACCGCCGGCAACCGACGCCGCGCGCGAGCAATCGGCAAGCAGATTGAGTGAGCCCTCGCCCAGCGGGCCGGTGACGACGCCGGCCGGCTTGCGCCGGAACCCCATGGGCGACATATGCGAGAACTCGTCCGCGGCCGAACGGCCGGAAGCGGACGAGATTCCGGCCATGGGACGGATGAAGTACTCTATCATTCCGTTCGTGTCCGGGTGGTTGACGTCGAAACGGTAGAGCTCGCCGTCCGTTGGAAGGTCGATCCCGGCCTGGCGCTGGATTGCGAACACAACCCGCGTCGCGTCGATGACCGCCTGCTCGGAAGGCAGCGCGACGAGCCATTCCGGAACCGGGTAAGAGCCGACGGTTGTGGTGAGGATGCGAGGTTTTGGCATCAAGGCTCGTTGTCCGGAGGCCACGCTGAGGCCCCGGTGGGGTTGAAGCAATTGGCAATATGCCTCCGGAGGACGCCCTGAAACAACCAGGCGGTCGGCGGGACCATATGTCACGCGCCTTTCAGGGCCGAGCAGACGCGCGCCTGTGCAGACCGGCATACCATCGACCGTGTCTGGCGTTGATTCGAATCGGCGTTTCCGGTCGCGCAACGTCCGGGAGCAAAATCTCCGGACTCTGCCGGCTGCCAGCGGCTGGACGCCCTGGCCCAATCCTCAGATGGGCCTGGCAATCTCCTCCGGTCTAAACTCAAACCCGACGCCAAAAGGCGCCGCGCACACGGACTCGGCGCTGAGCCTTCCGTCCTCTATTCTGAGTGTCGGCCATCCGTCCCGGCTGACCCGGTAGAGATCGGGATGGTGCGCAAGCACCTGACGCTGCAAGCTGCGTGGCCAGAACGAGAGGCCCGCAAAATAATGGTGGCCGTTGCGTTCGACGCTCGTTACGCCGAGCGCCGATTGCACGGCGAGGTCCTGGGGAAGGGCCACCGGGCCTATGTTGACCAAATCCTCGCCGGTAAACGACCATCGGCGACCGGGCTGGCGCTGCTTGTGGTAGGCCATCAGGCAGGCGTTCGCTACCCCCTTGAAGACCCCCTTGCAGTTCTTATGCGTCGTGCCGGCGTAGCCAAGTTTCAGCGCCCGCGGGAGGCTCGAAAGCTCGGCGTCGGACTCGTCGATAACGATCTGGGGGCGTTCGGGCCATGCCTCCGACAGCTCGCCAATCGGGTCCGTGAGGGCGATGTCTCGATGAAAAGGCTGCTCGATGAAGAGCAGCCTGTTGCGAATTTCAGAGAGTGCCGGTTCCCGGCTAACCTCGTCCCAGAACGCCGCGAGTTCGGCCACGCTTTCGAAGCCTTCGTTGCCGTCTAGGCTGACCAGAAAGTCGGATGGCGCGGAGCGGGCAAGCACGGCTGCGATTTCCTTCAGCCGTGAAAGATCGTTGGACTTGCTGATCTTCAGCTTGAAATGGCGCAACCCGTACGCGGCGATGCTCTCCTCCAGCGACTGCGGCAGGCCGTCGTCAAGACGCTCCGACGGGGCGATGTCACGCTCGGACAGGGGATCGGACAATCCGACCGTGTGGCGAGCAAAGAGCTGTCCCGCGGGCCGCGCAGGCAGCCAGTCGCAGGGCGCCGAGCCGGCGAGCTCGCCATGGATGTCTCCCAGCACGATTCCAAACGCATTCGTTCGCAGCGCCGATGCAAACGTCTGCCCGCGCGACCGGCAGAACGCGTCGATGGCCGCGCGCTCGACGAGGGAGGTCCCGAAATGCGCGAGCAGCGGCGGGATCCTGTTCGCCGAGGCCCATGACCCGGTCTCGTCCCAGAGCGAGCGCCAGAAGGCGAAGGGGCTCGGGGCCGGATTCATGGCAAGTGCAACGTTCTGTGCGTGCACAATGACCCGGACCATCTCGTCGATTTCCGACGCGAAATCCCGGGAGGGATCCTTCGTGAACCACTTCGGAGGCAGGTTGTCGGCGGCCGACCCCGTCTGCCTCCGACCGTCTTCGAACTCACACGTAACGCGCAGGAAGACATGCGGCATCTCCGTCATCGCGGCGATGCCGTACCTGAAGGTCATCCGTGACTTCAGGTCGGCACGGAATAGTTCGGTCGCGAGTAGGTGCATCAACACGTCATTGTCGGGCGTCCGGCTCCGCCCGTCTCCCCAATTCGGCGCCCAGAAGGTTCGACACGGAGTCGCTCAATTGAGCAAGAACTGCCTTACGAACAGGATGGTGGAGTAGAACTGGAAGTCCGTGTTCTGCTTCCTGTGGAACCCGTGGCCCTCGTTCATTCCCAGCAGCCACCAGACGGGCGTCCCGTTCCTGCGAACGATCTTCACCATGTTCTCCGACTCGCTTGCCGGAACGCGGGGATCGTTCTTTCCCGCGATCACGAACAGCGGCTTCGTTATCCTCCCCGCGTGGTTGGCCGGGGATATGCGTTCCAGGAACTCGCGCATCTTCGGGTCCCGCTCGTCGCCATACTTCGCCCGCCGCAGGTCCCGGCGGTACCCCGAGGTGTGCTCAAGGTAGGTCACTAGGTTCGAGGGGCCGACCACGTCGACGGAGCAGCGGATCCGGTCGTTGTAGTTGGTCGCCACCTCCAGGGTCATGAAGCCGCCATAGCTGCCGCCGGTTACCATAACCCGCTCGGGTTCCAGGCCGGGCTGCGCATGGATCCAGTCCAACAGGGTGTCGATGTCCCTGTAGGAGCCCTCGCGAAGGAAGCCGTCGTCAAGTGACAGGAAGGTCTTCCCGTACCCGGTCGAGCCACGCACGTTCGGGAAAACGACGGCGATCCCCAGCTCATTCAGCCAGTAGTTGTACGCGCCGAGGAACCTCGGGCGATCCTGGGATTCGGGCCCTCCGTGGACGGCGACGATGACGGGTCTCTTCCCGGTGAAGGTCGCCGGGGGGATAAAGAGAAAGCCGCTTATGGTGCGCCCGTCCCAGCTCTTCCAGTGGATAAGCTCCGGCTCGGGCAGCAGCGCCGTGTTGAGGCCGCCGGTCTCGCTCGTCGTCCAGCGCTCCACCCTGCCGGACTCGACATCGAGGGAGTAGACGTCCCCTCCCGTCCTGGCCGATGACAGGTCAAAGGCTATGTCCCGGCTGTTCCGGTGCCAGGTCACCCCGGAGACGACCCCCTTCGGGATTTCAGGGACAGGCATCTCCTTCCCGGAAGCCGTGTCGAGGAGGTGCAGCACCCCGAAGCCATCCTCGTTGGCGACAAATGCGATCGTCCTGCCGTTGTCGGAAAGGTCAAACTCGTCGATGTCCCAGGGAATGGCGGTGCTCAGGTACGTGTGGCCAAGGGTGGCAAGGTCGATGTAGGCGAGGCGTTGAAACTCGCAGTCCCTGTCGGTGGTGGCAAAGATTCCCCGTCCGTCTTTGCTGAAGCGGCCGCTGCCGTAATGCACGTTTGCCGCTCCCTTGGGCGTGAGGAGCTTCCTTTCGCCCGAGGCCTCGTCCACCACGTAGAGATAGCTCTCCTCGGCGGACACATAGTTCTCGACCAGCAAGGTCCTTCCGTCCGGCGACCAATCAAGCGCCTGCCAGCCGCCGCCTTCGAGCTTTGCGACCATGCGGTCCGTCCGCGGCTCGGCCGGGTCCATCACCCAGATGTCCACGTCACTGCCGTCGCGGCGCGTCGAACCGTAGGCTATCTTGGAGCCGTCCTCGGCCCACACGTAGCCCAGGTTTCGGGACTTGCCGTCCGTGAGCAGCGTCGCCTCGCCCGTCACGAGGTCCTGGCGGTAGATCTGGAAGAACTCGCCGCCTCCGGTGTCCTTGATGAAGATGAAATAGTCACCCTTGGTTGGATGAAAGCTGGAGGATATGACGGGGTCCGGGTAGAAGGTCAGCTGGCTGCGGTCGCCGCCCGGGAACTTTACCAAATGCAGCTGGGGCACATCGGCGAAGCGCGTGGAGATCAGCATCTCGCGCCTCACGGGATCCCAGCCGCCAAACGTGGCCGTCCGATAGTTCGTGTACCGCGCCACACTCGAGGCCAATGCTGCAGGGACGGCGGGGATGCCCTCGGCAAGCAGGTTCTCGTTCGGCGGGATTGTGTCCGTCTGGGGATACGCCGGAACCCCGGCAACGAGCAGGGCAGCAACGGCAACGATTCCATACAGTGCCGCCCCTGCAGGCAGTGACGGGCAGCTGAAACCCATCCGGACGGGGTGTTTCTTGTAACGCACGTTGTCCAAATCGTTGGCTTCCCGGCAAAACGAGTCAACCGAACCCGCCGCCTTATGTCCTCATTGTGAGGGCCGCGGCCCGTCGCTACCATTGAGGCGGCGCCGATCGCAGGCCCGTCGGGGTCGCTACCCGGAGGCAGCAGGCGCCTCCGCGATGCCGATCGGCCTCATCGTTCTCCAGAGGCCCCGCGTGAAATCAGGAAATGCCACCGGCATGCTGCCGCTGGCCACCGAGCGGGCGGAGAGCTCGACGATGCAGCTCCACGACGCGGCGTCATAGACGACGCTGTCGGGCGTCGCGCCCCGGCGGATGCAGTCGAGGAGGCGCCAGTTCATCACGAAGTCCATGCCGCCGTGGCCGGCCCCGTTCGCGCGCGCCGCGAGCTTGCTCCATAGCGGATGGGTGAACCGCTCGCGCATCTTCGCCATGTCCTTCTCGCCCAGCCACTCGTGGGCCCCCTTCGACTCGAGCCCGTACAGCGCCGGGGCGTCCACAGCCAGCCGTGCCGGGTAGTCAAAGAAGGTGGCGCCCGTGCCCGACAGGGCGTTGATCCGGCTGTAGGGGCGCGGGCTCACCACATCGTGCTGGAGCATGATCGTGCGCCCCATCTCGGTTCGGATGACGGAGGTGTTCATGTCGCCGCAGACATATTTCTCGGCGGCGTGCCTGCCGCCGTTGGGCTTCTTCAGGTCGCGGTAGCGGGTGAGACCGCCCTCGCCTGAGCTCGCCGAGACCAAGTGCCTGAACTGGTCGCCTCGGCCGATCCCTAGGTACTGTGCGACGGGGCCCAGGCCGTGGGTCGGATAAAGGTTTCCGTCCAGCTGCTGGTGGTAATCGCGGCGCCAGTCTCCCTCGGAACCGAGCTCGAACAGGACCTCCCTCAGGTCGTGGATGTAGCCGCACTCGGCGTGGGTAAGTTCGCCAAACACGCCCTGGCGGGCCATGTTGAGGACGAACAGCTCGTTCTCGCCGTAGCAGCAGTTCTCGAGCATGACGCAGTGGCGCTGGGTGCGCTCACTCGTGTTCACGAGCTTCCAGCAATCCTCCACGGTGATCGCTGCGGCGACCTCGACGAACGCGTGCTTGCCCCGCTCCATGGCGCGCAGGCACATCGGCTCGTGCCAGGCCCAAGGTGTGGCGATGTAGACGGCATCGATGTCGTCGCGATCGACCATCTTCTCCCAGATCGCCTCCGTTCCGCTGTAGACGAACGGCCGGCGGCCGCGCTGCTTGACGCACATGTCGGCGGCCGCCTGGGCCCGCTCATCGCGCAGGTCGCAGACCGCGACGACTTCCGCAAATTCGGTGCCGAGGGACGAGCGCACATGCTCCAGACCCCGATGTAGGCCGATGACCGCCACGCGCACGCGTTCGAGCGGCTGCGTTGAGAGCGTATGCACCGGCGTCTGCCCCTCGGGCCGCGGGGGTTCGCTCCCACGGTCTCCCGCTACCCCAGGCCCGCCCGAAGACCCCAGCGCGGCGGCCCGGCTCGCGCCGGTTCCGGCAACGCCCATAAGGGATGCCCCGACGCCGGTCAGCGCGGAGGTCTTCAGGAATCCTCGACGGGAAAAATTCAGGTTGGTCATGCTTCTTGCGGGGTTAATTTCGGCATCTCGAACGGGCACTGTTGACTTGGGCTGCCAGGCACCGCCCCGCAACAAGAAAGAGGCCGCGCTCCGGGTGGAGGCGCCATGGGCGCACGACCCAGGGAACCCCTGCGCCCGCCCGCGTCTAGGCGGCGTGGACGCGGCGCCCGGCAAGATAGCGGTCTATCGATGTCGCGGCGACGGCCGAGTCGCCAACGATCGTCACCAACGGCACGGAGCCGCGGACGACCGAGCCGCCGGCGAAGACGCCCGGAAGATTCGTCATCAGGTCCCTGTCGACGACGAGGAAGCCCTGGCTGTCGAAGGCGAGCTCTGAGAATTCGTCCATCTGCGTGAGCTTCGGCGGCTCGAAGCCATAGGCGACCAGCACCACATCCGCCGGAATCTCAAATTCCGAGCCGGCGACCGGGGAGACCCTCCGGCTTCCCGACGCGTCGGGCACGTCCGGAACCGTGCGGACACACCGCACGGCCGTTACGTCGCCCTCGGCGTTGCCGATCACCTTGACCGCCTGGGTGTAGGTGAGCAAGCGGGCGCCTTCTTCTATGGCATTGTCGATCTCCCTGCTGCTCGCCGTCATGTCGGCGACGTCCCGTCGATAGACGCAGACGGCCTCGCTTGCGCCGCACCGGATCGCCACCCGGAGCGCGTCGACGGCCGTCTCGCCGCCCCCTAATATCACGACGCGGCGGTTGTGGACGTAGACCGGCGGCGAGGCGAGGGCGACATCCGTGGTGTTCCGCACGACAAAGGAATAGGCCTGCCTCACCCCGCGAAGTTTCGAGCCGGGGGCCTCAAGGCGCACCGGGTTCGCGCGGCCGAGCCCGAAGAACACGGCGTCGAAGTCCCGGCGCAGCTGGCCGAGCTTCAAGTCGCGCCCGCAGATCATCCCGGTGCGAAACGTCACTCCCCGCTGGGTGAGCAGGCGGACCCGCCGCTCGATGAGATCGCGGTCGACGCGGAAGCCCGGCAGCCCATTCATGAGCCTCCCGCCGGGCTTCCGGCAAGCGTCGAAGACCGTCACGGTGTGACCCATCCTCGATAGCCCGTCGGCGGCGACGAGCCCGCACAGGCCGGCCCCGATGATCGCTACATGCTGGCCCGTCGGCGCACTGGCGGGCGGATCGAAAAGCTTGTGGCTCCAGCCGTAGTCCAGCAGGAAGCGGGCGATCGAGCTGATTGAAACCGGCTCAGACTTGTCGGCCAGGATGCACGCTGCCTCGCACTGGCGCTCGGCCGAACAGATGTGGACGAACAACTCCGGCATGCTCTGGCTCACATTGAGCAGCCGCGCGGCCTCCTCGAACTGGCCGTCGGCCGTCAGTCTCAGCAGGTCGGGGATTGGCATGGTCATAGGGCACGCCTCGACGCAGCTCGGGGTCGGACACTGGATGCACCGGTTCGCCTGCTCGCTCGCCGTCGCGTTGTCATACGAGTGGTAGGTGGCGCGGAAGTCGGCTATGCGGTCCCGGGCCGGGCGCTTTGGTGCATCGGCGCGAGCTACTTCGCGCCACGCGTATTTCGGATTCCATCCCGGGGCAGGTTGCGGATCCATGGTGGGAGCGACTGTATGGTTTACGCCGCCAGAGCCTATCCGGCCGACCCGACTGTCAGGACCGTTCCAAAATCAGCCTCCGCCTGGTGGCGGTCTTGTATTGTTGCCGAACGATTCTCGTAATCCCCGCCGCACCGGGTGTCAAAAGATTTTGGGCGGGCAAGGGTCCCGCTCCGCCTGCGGAAAGGCGCCGTGTGCCGTGCGTCGCTATATTATTTCCTCGAAGTCCAGTCGCATTCCCTATATCAAGAGGCCCATCGGGGGCCTGTTTCCCCCGATCACATAACCCCGATAGTGCCGTTGGTTGGCAGTGGAGGCTTACCCCGATGATCCAAGTCCCACGGACCGTTAAGTACGAAGCCGAGCGAGTTAAGGGCTTCGGTCGAGAAATCATGAGCGTGCCGGGATGCGAGCAGCTAATGCGCTGTATTCAATGCGGTACTTGCTCTGGAACATGCCCGCTGAGCGTGTATATGGAGCACTCGCCGCGGCAGATCATGGCGCTCGTGCGCGCCGACTTCAAGGACGAGGTCCTGCGCAGCCGGAGCATCTGGCTCTGCGCCTCGTGCTACGCCTGCACCGTCGAGTGCCCGCGCGAGATTAGAATCACCGACATCATGTACGCGCTTAAGCAGCGGGCGATTCTCGAGGGCATCTATCCGAAGAGGTTCCCCATCCCGATTCTGGCCAAGGAGTTCTTCAAGATGGTCCACAGTAAGGGCCGCATCACGGAAACGCTGCTCGTGATGCGCCTCTTCCTCAAGGCGAACTGGCGGGCGGTCCTCAGCTCCTGGAGGCAGGGCATCGGGCTCATCCGCACCGGGCGCTTCGTCCTGCGCCACGAGCGCATCGAGCACCGCGCCCAGCTGGCGGCCATGCTCGATTCGGACGTGCGCCACGAACCGGGCAGCGCGTCAAAGGAGGCCGCATGAAATACGCGTATTTTCCAGGGTGTTCGCTCAAGGGCCTCGGCAAGGCCTACGAAGAATCGCTGCTGCCGGTGATGGAGCGGCTCGGGGTCGAACTGGTCGAGCTCGACGACTGGAACTGCTGCGGCGCGACGGCCTACATGTCGGTCGACGAGAGCAAGGCCTGCATCCTCGCCTCCCGAAATCTCGCCCTCGCGGAGAAGACCGGCTCGCGCGATCTGGTCACGCCGTGCAGCGCCTGCTACCTCGTGCTCAACAAGACGAAGCACTACCTGAAGGACTCGCCCGAAATCCGTGAGTCGGTGCAGCGGGCGCTCGACACCGCGGGGCTCCAGTACAGCGGCGCAATGCCCGTGCGCCATCCGCTCGACATCCTCGTGAACGACGTTGGCCTTGACGTGATCAGGGAGAAGGTCGTGCGGCCGCTCACCGGGTTGAAGGTCGCGCCCTACTACGGCTGCCAGGTGGTGCGCCCGTACGCGACCTTTGACGACGCCTGGAACCCGACCACGATGGACCGGCTGCTCGCCACCCTCGGCGCCGAGGTGGTGCCGTATCCCCTGAAGACGAAATGCTGCGGGGGCAGCCTGACCGGCACGCTGCCGGACACCGGCCTTCGCCTCACTTACATCCTCCTGAAGGAGGCGGTCCGGCGCGGGGCCGACGTCATCGCGACGATCTGCCCGCTTTGCCAGTTCAACCTCGACGCCTACCACGACCAGATTGCGCGGCAATGGGGGCCCGTGCCCATACCGACCGTCTACTTCACCCAGCTGATGGGCCTTGCGTTCGGGCTTCCCGAGTCGCAGCTCGGCCTGAATCGCAACTTTGTGCGCATGAAGCCCTTGCCCGCCATTCCCGCCAAGGCGTGAATTCAAATGACGTCCGCTCCATGAAAACGAACCTCTCGAACGGCGAGATCCGCATCGGGTTCTACATTTGCCATTGCGGCCACAACATCGCCGGCGTGGTCGACTGCACCGCCGTGGCCCATGAAATTGCGGGGCTTCCCGGGGTCGTCGTCTCGCGCGACTACAAGTATATGTGCTCCGATCCCGGGCAGGAGCTCATCCGCAACGACATTCGCGAGCACGCGCTCAACCGCATCGTCGTCGCGTCGTGTTCGCCGCTCCTTCACGAGAACACGTTCCGCAACGCGGTCGAGGCCGGCGGCCTGAACCGGTACTTCTTCCAGATGGTGAACATCCGCGAGCACGACTCGTGGGTGCACACCAACCGCGCCGAGGCGACGACGAAGGCCGTCGCGCTTGCGCGCGCCGCGGTGCTCCGCGTGCGGTTCCACCGTGCGCTCGAGACAACGCGGGTGGCGATCCATCCGGACGTGCTCGTCGTCGGGGGCGGAATCGCGGGCATTCACGCCGCGCTCACGCTGGCGAACGCCGGGAAGAAGGTGTACCTCGTGGAGCGCGAGCCGAGCATCGGCGGGCACATGGCGAAGTTCGACAAGACGTTCCCGACGCTCGACTGCGCCGCCTGCATCCTCACCCCGAAGATGTCCGCCGTCCGGGCGAACAAGAACATCAAGCTCTGGACCTATTCGGAGGTGGCAAAGGTCGAGGGCTACGTCGGCAACTACACGGTAAGCGTTCGGCGCAAGCCGCGCTACGTGAACGAGGAGCTTTGCGTCGGCTGCCAGGAGTGCATCGAGGCGTGCGTGTTCAAGGAGGGGAAATACCCCGACGAGTTCAACGTGGGCCTGAGCAAACGAAAGCCGATCTACATCCCGTTCCCGCAGGCCGTGCCCCAGGTTGTCGTCATCGACCGGGAGCGGTGCCTGCAGCTGAAATCCGGCCGGTGCAAGAAGACGTGCATCGAGGCGTGCGCTGACCGGCATGCGATCGACTTCGCGCAGAAGGAGGAGACGCTCGAGATCAAGGTGGGCAACATCATCGTTGCAACGGGGTTCAGGCTCTTCGACGCGAAGCGGATCCCGCAGTACGGCTACGGGCTCTACCCGAACGTCGTCACCTCGATCGAGCTGGAGAGGCTCGTCACGAGTTCGGGACCGACGGGCGGCGAGATCACCATGCGCGACGGTCGCATCCCGCAGTCGGTCGCGTTCATCCTCTGCGTGGGCTCGCGGGACTTCCGGACGAACCGCTGGTGCTCCCGCACCTGCTGCATGCACTCGATGAAGCTGGCTCAGCTGGTGCGCGAGCACACCGGCGCCGACGTGACGGTCTTCTACCTCGACATTCGCGCCCCGGGAAAGGGCTGCGAGGAGTTCTACGACAAGTCGCTAAAGGACGGCATCCAGTTCGTCCGCGGCCGCGTGGCCGAGGTCACGGACTGGGCGCTCACCCCCGAGGAGGAGGGGAAGCTCGTCATCCGCGCCGAGGACACC
The DNA here is from genome assembly GCA_964419075.1 of uncultured Opitutaceae bacterium. GTDB lineage: Bacteria > Verrucomicrobiota > Verrucomicrobiia > Opitutales > Opitutaceae > Palsa-1447. The sequence goes on from CAYQOH010000015.1 coordinate 15,910, forward strand.
CTGGCGGGCGTCGTCCGCCGGATACCCGTAGACATGATCGTCCTCGCCGTCGGCATGGAGCCGCAGGCCGATTCCCAGGCGGTGCGGCGGCTCTTCAACATGAGCTGCGGAAGCGAGGGCTGGTTCCTGGAGAAGCACCCGAAGCTGGCCCCGGTCAGCACCTTCACCGACGGCGTGTTCATCGCAGGCTGCTGCCAGGGGCCGAAGGACATCCCCGACAGCATCGCCCAGGCCGGAGCCGCCGCGGCGGAGGCAATGGCGCTCATCGACCGCGGCTACATTGAGCAGGAGCCGAACACCGCGTACGTCGTCGAGGAGGACTGCTCAGGGTGCAAATCCTGCCTGCCCCTCTGTCCGTACACGGCGATCACCCTGGACGGCGAGACCCATAAGGCGAGGATCAACGCCGCGCTCTGCAAGGGCTGCGGCACGTGCGTGGCGGCGTGCCCGTCGGGCTCCATCCGCCAACACCTGTTCGAGGACGATGAAATCTTCAGCGAAATCGAAGGAGTGCTCACCCATGCATGACGTGAACTGGGAGCCACGGATCGTGGCGTTCTTCTGCAACTGGTGCACCTACACCGCGGCCGACCTCGCCGGTGTGTCGCGCCTGAAGTACGCGCCAAACGTGCGGATCGTACGCCTCATGTGCTCGGGACGCGTCGACCCGCAGTTCATCTTGGCCGCGCTCGCGGGCGACGCCGACGGCGTGCTCATCGGCGGGTGCCACATCGGCGACTGCCACTACGTTGAGGGCAACCTGAAGACGCTCCGGCGGTTCCAGATGCTGAAGCGGATGCTGGCCGAATTCGGAATAGAGGACCAACGGGTGCGGCTTGAGTGGATCTCGGCCTCCGAGGGCGACAAGGTGCGCAGTGTCATCAACGAGATGGTCGAGCAACTTCGCCCGCTCGGGCCGCTCGCGCTACGCCAGCAATTCAAGGATTGGGACCGGGAGATTGCCGACGGGGATCCCGTATCCGCGACGCCGGCCGCGGCCATGCATGAAACGGAGGCCGCCCATGCCTAAGCCCAAGATCGCGATCTATTGGTGCGCCGCCTGCGGCGGCTGCGAGGAGGCGGTCGTCGACCTCGCCGAGGACATCCTCGGCGTGCTGAACGCGGTGGACATCGTGTTCTGGCCCGTGGCGATGGACTTCAAGCGGAGCGACGTCGCCGCCCTGCCCGACCAAGCCCTGTTCGCAACCCTGCTGAACGGGGCGATCCGCTCCAGCGAGCAGGAGGAGATGGCGCACCTGCTGCGCCGGAAGAGCCGGCATTTGATTGCCTACGGCGCGTGCGCGTGCCACGGCGGTGTCCCTGGGCTCGCCAACCAGTTCTCAAGGGAGCAGCTGCTGCGCTTCGTCTACGAGGAGGCTCCGACGCTCGGCGAGAACCGAGGCTCTCGCCCCCAGCTTGAGTCCGTTGCCGACGGCAATCCGCTCGAGCTTCCGAGGCTGCACCAGGCCGTGCGCGCCCTCGACCAGGTCGTGCCTGTTGACTACTACATCCCGGGCTGCCCTCCCACGCCGCAGCTGACGAAGGAGGCGCTCGCCCTGCTACTCTCCAGCAATCCCCCCCCGATCGGCAGCGTCCTCGCCCCGGACACGGCGCTGTGCGAGGAATGCCCGCGCAGGGAGTCGAAGCCGTCGGACCTGAGCTTCGCCGCGTTCAAGCGCCCGCATGAGACGCTTCTGGATCCGCAGAAATGCCTGCTTGCTCAGGGCATCGTCTGCTGCGGGCCGGCGACCCGCGGGGGATGCGGGGCGCTCTGCATCGGAGGCAACATGCCCTGCTCCGGGTGCTTTGGGCCGACGTCGCGGGTCAGGGACCAGGGGGCGAAGCTGCTTTCGTCCCTCTGCGCGAGCGTCGCCGCAAAGGACGAGGCCGGCATCGACCTCGCGCTCGACGGCATTCCGGACCCGCTGGGCACCTTCTACCGCTACGCGCTGCCCCACGGGATGTTGCAGCGAAACGTGAGCCCGGCGGCGCGGGCCGAAGTCCTCTCGTCATGAACGCGGTCACCGATCAGATCACGAACGAATCCGCCGCCCCGGCCGAAGCGGCCGACCAGCGCCGCCGAGTCACCATCGAACCGATCACCCGCCTCGAGGGCCACGGTCGAATCGAGATATTCCTGAATGCCGGCGGCGATGTCGAACACGCCTACCTGCAGATTCCGGAGCTCCGGGGATTCGAGGTCTTCAGCCTCGGCCGACCGGCCGAGGACATGCCCCAGATCACCAGCCGCATCTGTGGCGTCTGCCCCACCGCGCATCACATGGCCGCGACGAAGGCGCTCGACGACCTGTATCAGGTCGAGCCCACACCGACCGCGCGCAAGATCCGCGAGCTCGTCTACAACGCATTCATCCTCGAGGACCACGCGCTTCACGTCTACGTTCTTGGCGGCCCGGACTTCATCGTCGGCCCGCAGGCGCCGGCCGCGGAACGCAACCTCGTCGGCGTGATCGGCAAGGTTGGAATCGAGGTGGGCAAGCGGGTGATCGCCATGCGCAGGCGCGTGCGCGAGCTGATCACATACTTTGGCGGAAAGGTTATTCATCCCGTGATGGGCCTGCCCGGCGGCGTCGCCAAGGGACTCGCGCCCGCCGATCTTCCGCGTTTCAAGGAACTCGCCAAGGACGCCCTTGATTTCGCGATGTTCACCAACCAAGTCTTCCATGATCTCGTGCTGAAGAACGCGGACTACGTAAAGCTGATCAAAGCTGACACCTACACGCACCGCACCTGCTACATGGGCCTCGTCGACCCGCAGAATCGGTTGAACTTCTACGACGGGCAGATCCGCGTCGTCAGCCCCACCGGAACGGAGTATGCGCGCTTCCCGGCGTCCCGCTACCGCGATTTCATCGCGGAGCGCACCGAGCCATGGAGCTACATGAAGTTCTGCTACCTGCGCCCGCTCGGCTGGAACGGGTTCTCCGACGGGCCGCAGACCAGTGTTTACGCGGTCGCCCCCCTTGCGCGCCTCAATGTCGCGGACGGCATGGCGACACCGCTCGCCCAGCAGGCCTATGAGGAGTACGTTGGCACCCTGGGCGGCAAACCGGTGCACCACACCCTCGCGAACCACTGGGCGCGCGTGGTGGAGATGGTCCAGGCGGCCGAGACGATGGTTGCGCTCACCGACGACCCAGGCCTGACCGGCGCGGACATCCGGCTGCTGCCCACCAAGAAGCCTTCAATCGGCGTGGGGGTTGTCGAGGCGCCGCGCGGGACGCTGTTCCATCACTACGAGACGGACGAGCGCGGCTTGATTACCAAGGCGAATCTGATCGTCGCCACGCAGAACAACGCCGCGAGGATCGCCATGAGCGTCGAGAAGGCCGCAAAGGGGCTGATCAGCGGGCACAAGGTCACCGAGGGCCTCCTGAACATGGTGGAGATGGCGTTCCGGGCCTATGACCCCTGCTTCGGCTGCGCGACGCACACGCTGCCCGGGCACCTTCCGCTGCGGGTGCGCATTCACGACTCCGCGGGCGCCGTCGTCCGCGAGATTGTGCAGGAGTGAGGCGGCGCTGCGGGTGCGGCCCCCCCGACCATGACAGCCGCGTGCGCAAGCGTCCTCGTCCTCGGCCTCGGCAATGATCTCCTCGGCGACGACGCCGTCGGCCTGCACGTCGCGCGGGAGGTCCGATCGCGCCTGCACGGGGCTGCGGGCTGCGCGGTGCGCGAGACGATGGAGATGGGCCTCGCGTTGCTCGACGAGATCGTGGGCTGCGAGCACCTGATCCTTGTCGACGCCATCGAGACCGGGAAGGAGCCGCCCGGGCACGTCCACGAGTTCGACGTCGATGCGCTGGTCGGCCGACGGATCACCGCACCGCATTTTGTCGGCGTCGCCGAGACGCTCGCGCTCGGGCGGACGCTCGGGCTCGCGATGCCCCGCGACGTCCGGATCTTCGCGGTCGAGGTGAAGGACGCGCTCACCCTGGGCGTCACGCTGACGCCCGAGGTCCAGCGGGCCGTCAACCCAGCCGCTAGCCGGATTGCCGCGTTCGCCCGAGGCCTTGCAGGGCCCGGGGCGTGAACCCGGGCCAGCCGGCCCCTTAGGCGCCGGGCGGCTCGGCGCCCTCCGTTTTGAGGTAGCGCATGATTCCCAGCGCGGCGCGCCGGCCGTCCCTCACCGCGTGGACCACGAGGCTCGGTCCGCGGGTGGAGTCGCCGCCGGCAAAGACACCGGGTGTGCGGGTCATCTGGTCCGAGTCGACCACGATGCCCCCCCACTCGTTAGTAGGCACCCCGCAAAGGTCGCTTCCGGGAGGAAACGGCACCGGGTCGAAGCCGTAGGCGACGATCACGACGTCGGCCTCCACGGCAAAGTCCAAGCCCGGCACCGGAACCGGCACCCTGCGCCCCCCCGCTCCGGCCTGTCCGAGCTCCATGCGCACGCAGTGCACCCGGGAAACGCCTCCTGCCCCCGTCCCCTCAATGCGGACAGGCTTTGTCAGGAATTGGAACGCGGCGCCCTCGTCCACGGCGTTGGCGTATTCCTGGCGGGCCCCCGGCATGTTGGCCAGGTCCCGGCGGTAAAGGCAACGCGCCTCACGCGCGCCGCACCGGATCGCCGTTCGCAGGCAATCCATCGCCGTGTCGCCCCCGCCGAGCACCACCACCCGCTTGCCCTCGAGATCGAGCGAAGGGCCGCCGGCCGGATGCGGGGCGTTGGCGTCCACCAAAAAGGGCAGCGCCTGGACCACACCCCTTAGCCCGGCTCCCGGAACGTCGAGCGCCTTGCCCTGCTGGGCCCCGGTGCCGATGAACACCGCGTCGAAACTGTCCTGCAGCTCGCGCAGCGACAGGTCCCAGCCGACGCGCACGCCGAGGCGCAGCTTCACCCCACGCCTCCTCAGAAGCCCGATGCGACGGGCCACCACAGCCTTGTCCAGCTTGAACCCGGGAATGCCGTTGGCCAGCAGCCCGCCGGGCGTGGACTGCGACTCGAGCATCGTCACCGCGAATCCCCTCCTGGCCAGCTCATCCGCGCAGGCGAACCCCCCGGGCCCCGAGCCGACCACGGCAACGCCCAGCCCGTTCGGAGGCTCCGTCGCCGCCGTCACCGCGCCACGGCTGAGCGCATACTCGTTGATGAAGCACTCGACGGCCCCGATGGCCACCGGCTCGGCCCGTCCATTGAGGATGCACGCTCCCTCGCACAGCCGCTCATGGGGGCAGATGCGCGCGCAGATCTCCGGCATGTTGCTCGTCGCGCCCGAGACGGCCGCCGCCCCAAGAAAATCGCCTTCCGACGCGAGGGCGAGCCACTCCGGGATGCGGTTGGCCAGGGGACAACCCGCGACGCACATCGCATTGGGGCATTGGATGCACCGGCTCGCCTGGTCGCGCACCGCCGACTCGCTGTAGCTAAGGTAGATTTCGGCAAAGTCGTTGACCCTCTCGTCCGGCGACCGCTTTGGCGGGCTGCACCGCTCAATCTGCAACCAGGCATACTTGGAATTCCAACAGCTGGTCGGTGCTGCGTTCATCCGCACCCTATCCTACCCGCCGCGGACCACGCAGGCAATCCGAGTTTGCAGGACGGGCCGGTGCGGGCCCGATGTCGCCGGCGCCCGGGACAGCCCGGCGAGGCTCCCCTGGGGCCAGCGGCCGGGCTAGGGCTGCGCGCCGCCCTCCGCAAGCGCGCTGACCTCTTCCAAGCCGGGCGGGTCGAAGGCCATCGGAAACCTGCGGCAGACGCATGCGGCCGTCGCCGCCGCGAACCGGACGATGGCCTCGTCGGTCATCCCGCGATGGACGGCATGCATGACGCCGCCCCGAAACGTGTCCCCGGCCCCGAGGGTGCTCTTGGGAACGATGGTGTACGGCTTCAGGACGCGCGCCTCCCCGTTTCCCCTGGCGAAGAGGATCTCCTGCGAGCCGCACGTCATGATCACGAGACCCTCGGTCTGCGCGGTATAGAGGCGCAGCAGGTCCCCGCGATCCCTAGACGGGAAATGGCCGCGGAGGTACTCCCCGGCAATGACGGTCGCCGCGGCGCCCCGATTGAGGGCGCTCTCCGGCTCACAGTCGATCGTGACATACGGCCTGCCAAGCTCCACGCAGAGCCTTCCGACCTCGGCCGACTGCGCGTCGAAGAAGGGGTCTATGCCCACTATGTCGGCGGCCGCGATGTCGGCGCGCTCCGGCTCGGCCCACCTCCTCGATCCGCCGAAGTAGCGCCCGAAGTGGCCGAACACCGCCCGCGACTTGCCGCCCACGATGACAAGGTCGCGGACGCCGTCGAAGGAGGGGTCGTACCGAAGGCCCGAGCAATCGATTCCCCGCGGCTCCAGAAACCCGAGTATGGCCCCGCGGGTATCCCGGCCCAGGAAGGGACCGGCAACCTTCACGCGGTGCCCCCACCGCGCAAGGACCAGCGCGGAGTTTCCCGTCTCACCTCCCGGCACGACGTGCGTCTCCTCGATCTCGCCGTAGCCGTCGGCCTCCGGGAACCCCCCCTTGATCCGGTGGACGGTCGACAGGACGATCATCCCGTAGAGGTAGACGTTAGCTGTGCTCGGCAGTTGCGGGGTAGGCATGGGACGGGCAGACGCCGACCGTTCATGATGGTGTATTTGCCCGCGCGGGAAACATCATTCCGAGAGAGTGGCGCGGGCGGGGCGGCGGGACTTGGGGCGCCACACTGTCATTTTCGTTAAAAACATCGTCGATTGTGCCATTTTTTATCCGTGTCTTGATCTGTAGGATGTTCCCCGTGAGCTCCCCGCCGCGTTGATGGCCAACAATCTCGTTCCCCGCGCCTCTTTCTCCGCGCCCAAGCCCGACCGTTCATGCTTAACCTCGCCCCTTTCCTTCGCCCCCCGCTAGACCCCGACTTCATCCCCGCCGCCCTGTGGAACCGCGCGTACCGCGCCATCGTGGCCAAGGACCCGAAGGCGCGCTCGCTGATCCTCACGCTCGAGCGCCCGGACGCCGGGGTTTCACGGCACCAGAGCCGGGTGCTGTCCGCCGATCACGCCGACGCCCCCCTCAGCCTCCGATATGCGGAGCGCCTGCTTAAGTTCCTTCTCTGGCAGAAGGGCGGATGCACCATCAAGGTCGCCGGAGCGCCCGAGATCGCGGAGCATCTCGCGGCCGTCTACAGCCCAACGGGCACGAGGTCCTTCGACCATGCGTTCATGGGCGAGCGGGTCTATCGGGGAACCTTCAGTATTGAATCCGTTGATGCTGAGGCGCTTCCAGTTGAGCGCACCACGAGGCTGCCCTTGGGCCGGCACCTCGAGGGATGCCGGATCGGATTCGACCTGGGCGGCAGCGACCGGAAGGCCGCCGCGGTCGTCGACGGCAAGGTCGTCTTCTCCGAGGAGACCCCCTGGGACCCGTACTTCCAGAAGGATCCGGCCTACCACATCGAGGGAATCCACGAGTCGCTGTTGAAGGCGGCGGCCCACCTCCCGCGGGTGGACGCGATCGGGGGCAGCGCTGCGGGCATCTATGTCAACAACGAGGTCAGGGTGGCCTCCCTCTTCAGGGGAATTCCCCCTGACGTCTTCGAAAGCCGCGTGCGCAGGCTCTTCTTCGCGCTCCAGGAGCGTTGGGGCGGCGTTCCCTTCGTGGTGGCGAACGACGGGGAGGTCGCGGCGCTCGCGGGGTCAATGGCGCTCGGCGACAACTCGGTGCTGGGGATCTCCATGGGCACGAGCCAGGCCGGCGGCTACGTTCGGCCCGGTGGGGACATCACCCCCTGGCTCAACGAGCTCGCATTTGCCCCGGTCGACTACCGCCCGGACGCCCCGAGCGACGAGTGGTCGGGAGACGTCGGATGCGGCGTGCAATACTTCTCGCAACAGGCGGTCTCGCGCCTGTCCGACCGGGCCGGCTTCGGTTTCGACGCCTCGATGCCGGCGCCCGATCGCCTTGTCGCGGTCCAGAAGGCGATGGCCGCCGGCGACCCGAGGGCAGAGAAAATCTACGACTCGATCGGGTCCTACTTTGGCTATTCGATCGGGCACTACGCGGAATTCTACAACCTGAAGCACGTGCTCGTCATGGGGCGGGTGACCTCGGGGCCCGGCGGTGAGAGGATCCTCACGCGCGCCAGGGAGCTGCTCGCCGCCGAGTTCCCGGCCGTCGCGTCGCGCGTGCAAGTCATCATGCCCGACGAGAAGGACAAGCGCCACGGACAGGCGATCGCCGCCGCAAGCCTTCCCTCGATCGG